>CAYXRQ010000018.1:0-12033 GCA_964466765.1 uncultured Bifidobacterium sp.
CGACTTCCCGGAACCGCTCGACCCCACGACAGCGACCGTCTCCCCCGCAGCGACCTTCAGCGTGACGCCGCGGAGCACGTCCGTGTCGGGGTCCGAGCCCGCCATCACGCCGGCCGACTCGAGTGATGCGATGCTGACCTCGGCCGCGGCCGGGTAGCGGAACACCACGTTGTCGAAATCCACCTCACCGCGCGGGGACACCAGGTCGACAGCTCCGAGACGGTCTGTGATCGCCTCCGGCGCGTCCAGCACCTCGAACACGCGGTCGAAACTCACGAAGGCGGTGATGACCTCCACGCGGGCGTTCGTGAGACCGGTGAGGGGCTGGTAGATCCGCGCGACAAGTGTCGCCATGGCCACGAGGGTGCCGTCGCTGATGTCCCCGTTCACCACGAGGTGCGCACCGATCCCGTAGATGGCCGCCGCTCCGACCGCACCGACGAACCCCAGGGCCACGAAGAACACACGTCCGTAGACCGCCGACTGGATGCCCTTGTCCCTCACACCTGCCGCACGGCCGGCGAACGTGTCGACCTCGCGCTCGCGCCGCCCGAACAGCTTCACGATCACAGCACCGGCCACGTTGAACCGCTCGCTCATCTGGGTGTTCATCTCGGCGTTGAGCTCCATCTGCTCGCGCGCGATCCCCCCCAGACGGATGCCCACGCGCTTCGCGGGGATGATGAACAACGGGAGGACCACGAGGGAGAGTGCGGTGAGCCGCCACTCGAGCACCACCATCGCCGTCAGCGTGGTGATGAGCACCACCACGTTCGAGACAACGCTGCCGAGAGTGGAGGTGACCGCGTTCTGGGCACCGATGACGTCGTTGTTCAGGCGGCTGATGAGGGCACCCGTCTGGGTGCGGGTGAAGAACGCCACGGGCATCCGCTGGACCTTGTCGAACAGGGCCACGCGCAGGTCGTAGATGAGCCCCTCGCCGATGGTCGAGCTCAGCCAGCGCTGCACGATCGCGAACAGCGCGTCACCAAGCGCCGCGAGCACCAGGACCACCGCGAGGGTGGTGATGAGTCCCCTGTCCGCGCGGGGGATCGCGGTGTCGAGGATCGAACGGAAGAGGAGAGGCGGGGCAAGCCCGAGGAGCGCAGAGACGAGGATCGCGGACAGGAAGCCGGCGATGTGGAAGCGGTACGGACGGGCGAACTGCCAGGCCCTCCTCAGTGTGGAGCGGCGGAGCCGTGCACCCTTCACTGCGCTCGCGTCACCCGGGAGGAGACTGTGTGGGCCCATTCGCACACCGTTGATGCTACGGCTGCACCAACCCCTAGTGTCTATGCCGTGCGCCTACGCGGGACCCTGCTGACGATCGTGACGTGCGTTCTCGCCGCATCGTGCGGCGGCTCGTCCGGTGCCGTCGACACCTCAGCACCGACCGGCTCCACCGCACCGACCGACGGCTTCACGATCTCGTGGAAGCCGTGCGTCGACAGCTTCGCGGACGGCTCGGAGTGCGGGACGATGGAGGTCCCGTTCGACTACTCGGACCCCGGAGTCGGGACGTTCACGCTGTCCTTGCGGCGCCGCCCGGCGCAGGTCCCCTCGGAACGCATCGGTTCGCTGCTCGTGAACCCGGGCGGGCCGGGCTTCGGCGGCACGTACCTGGCGGAGCAGGCGTCATCGATCTTCGGCGGCGACCTGCTGGACCGTTTCGACATCGTGGGCTGGGACCCGCGCGGCACGGGCAGCTCGAAGCCCGCCATTGACTGCGTCGACGAGTACGACAGGTACTTCGCCTACGACCCCAGCCCGACGACCGATGCCGAGCAGAAGGCCATCGAGGACCTCTCCAGGGAGTACGCAGAGATCTGCGCCGAGGAGAACGGCGAGATGCTCTCGTACGTCTCCACCAACAACTCTGCCCGTGACATGGACGCGATCCGCAGGGCGCTCGGCGAGGAGAAGATCAGCTACCTCGGGTTCAGCTACGGCAGCGAGCTCGGTGCGACGTGGGCGACAATGTTCCCGGACACCGTGCGCGCCGCGGTCCTGGACGGCGCTGCTGACCCCACGGCCGACGGCGTGGAGGGCGGGCTGCAGCAGGCCGCCGGTTTCGAGAAGGAACTGAACGCGTTCTTCGACCAGTGCGCGAAGGACACGACATGCCCGTTCCACAGCAACGGCAACCCGGGTGCCGCGTTCGACAAGTTGGTCGAGCAGGTGGACACGGACCCGGTGCAGGTGACGAAGGACCGCACTCCGGTCAACCAGTCGGTCCTCTACACCGCGGTGTCCGAGGCGATGTACTCGTCCTCCATGTGGGACGAACTCGAACGTGCGCTCGCCGCTCTCCGCGACGGTGACGGCACGGACATCCTCAACCTGTACGACCAGTACTACCAGCGCAACCCTGACGGCACGTACGGCAACGAGCTCGAGGCGTTCCTCGCCATCTCGTGCATCGACGACCCCGGCCCGAAGACCGTCGAGGAGTCGGACAAGTGGATCCCTGAGTTCCTCAAGGTCGCACCGCGGCTCGGCCAGTCCTTCGCCTCGGGGTACTGGTGCGTCTTCTGGAAGGCGAGGACCGACTACCGCATCGACGTCACGGGGAAGGGTGCGGGCCCGATCGTGGTCGTCGGCACGACCGGCGACTCGGCGACCCCGCTCGCCAGCTCGCGCAAGATGGCAGAGACCCTGGAGGACGGCCGCATCATCGTGCTGGACGCCCAGCGCCACACCGGGTACGGGGCGAACGACTGCGTCACTGACGCCGTCAACGACTACCTGATCACCACGGAGGTCTCCTTCAAGGAGAAGTCCTGCTGACCCGGCAGCGGGAATGCACAGGCCTGCGCGATGGTTAGAATGTTTGCGCTCGCAAGCATTTGATCCCCGGACAAAGGACCCCCATGCCCGCAGTCACCGCCGACACTCTCGTCCTGCCCCGTCTCGATCCGGTCGACCCCTCCGCAGTCGACCGGCCGGTGAAGTCGATCACCACGGCGCCCTCGGGACTGGAGGGTGAGGGGTTCCCCGTACGCCGCGCCTTCGCAGGGATCCCCTTCGCTGACCTCGACCCGTTCATCATGATGGACCAGATGGGCGAGGTGAACTACGCGCCGTACGAACCACGCGGCACCGACTGGCACCCCCACCGCGGCTTCGAGACCGTCACCTACATCATCGACGGCACCTTCCTCCACCAGGACACCCACGGTGGCGGAGGTGTCATCACTGACGGCGGCACCCAGTGGATGACAGCTGGCGGCGGCATCCTCCACATCGAGACACCACCGGAGGACCTCGTGGTCAAGGGCGGCCTGTTCCACGGCTTCCAGCTGTGGGTGAACCTGCCGTCGCGCAGCAAGATGACCGCGCCTCGGTACCAGAACATCGAAGCGGGACTGGTCACGCTGTTCACCTCCCCTGATGCATCCGTCCTCGTGCGCCTCATCGCCGGCGACATCGGCCCGTTCCACGGTCCGGGTTCCACGCACACGCCCATCACCGTGGCGCATGCCTCGATACCCGCCGGGTCACAGCTGGTGCTGCCGTGGCGACGCGACAACAACGCCCTCGTCTACGTGCTCTCGGGGCACGGCACTGTGGGCACGGCCCGCTCGAGGATCGGCAAGGGACAGACCACGGTGTTCGGTGCCGGCGACGCAGTCACGATCGGTGGCGAGGGCGGCGACGACGAGTCGACGGAGACGATGGAGGTCATCATCCTCGGCGGCCAGCCGATCGGCGAGCCGGTCGCCCACTACGGGCCGTTCGTCATGAACACCCGCGAGGAACTGGTGCAGGCGGTGGAGGACTTCCAGAGCGGGCGGTTCGGCCGGATCCCCGTGGACGCACTCAGGCCGTTCCGCCGCTGACGCTCAGGCGTCGGTGTCGATGCAGAAGTAGACGTTCTCGCGGAACACCGTGCCGTCGGTCTCGGGCGGGCAGTACTCCTGGGCACCGACGCGCGCCACTATGCGGGCCGAGTGCTGGTGCTCGCAGCGCACCGGCACGACCGTCTGCGTGCCCACCAGGCAGTTGCCCACGTACCAACCCGCCGGCAGCTGTGCTGACGTAGAGACGGTGGGGTTCTGTGCCGGTTCCGGCGACCCGATGTCGTTCAGCACGATGAGCCCCGCGACGAAGGCGATTGACAACAGGATCCAGGTGATCGGACGGCGGAACAGCCACCCACCCGGGATGCGCGCGGGGACGTACTGGGGGATCCCCGCTGCGTTGTTCTGGACCGGCCGTCCTGCGGGCTGCGGCGCGGGCCTTGACGGGTCGAACCGTTCGCGCATCCCCTCCAGGTCCGTGCGCAACGCCTGGTACGCGGCGTTGACGCGCGCGGTCTCCTCCGTGAGGCGCGCCCGAGTGTCGTCGGATGCGTGCGGGGCGGCATCGGGATGGAGACGCTTGATCGTCTCGCGCCATGCCTCGTAGACCTGCGCCTGGGTCGCCGAGTACGGCACGCCGAGGGTCCGGAACGGGTCGCTTCCTGCGGTGGCCACGCCGACACGCTACGGCGCGCCGGAGCGCGCCGGTCAGGCCGTGTGCTGCTTGTCCCTGCCCGGCTGGAACACCGACACCGCGGCGGCCGCGAGCGCGAAGACGATCGCCACCTTCCACCCGTTGCGGAAGCCCTCGATGCCCTCGGTGCGCGACTGGACAGTGACCACGAGCGCGACACCGACGGCAGCACCGACCTGCCGGAACGTGTTGTTGATCGCTCCGCCCAGTGCGAAACGCTCCTGGGGCAGGCGCAACACGGTGCACGCCGAGAGTGGCGGGAACGTGGAGCCGAGCCCCAGCCCGAGGAGGAACATGAGCGGCAGGAACGGGAACCACGGCGTGGGTTCCGTGTCGAGGAGGAGTACGGAGCCCACGACCGTCGACGACATGATGAGCGGCCCCGTGATGAGCAACCTGCGGTACCCGATCGATGCCATCTTCCTGCCGACGATCATCGATGTCACCGCGACCGTGACAGGTGAGAGCACGGAGAACCACCCCGCCTTGTTCGCGCTGAACTGCCAGATGGTGCGCTGGAACAGCACGTTGTTCAGGATGTTGCCGCTGAACGCCGCCCCGTAGAGCATCGTGGAGACGTTCGCCAGGGTGAACGTGCGCTCGCGGAACAGGGCAGCGGGCAGCAACGGGTCACTGTGGGTGCGCGAGCGCCAGACGACGACGGCCCCGAACGCCGCCGCGACGAGGAACAGCTGCAGCACGGAGCTGTCGCCCCATCCCCTCGTCTCCGAACGGGAGATCGCCCACACGAGCGAGCCCACCGCCGCCGTGAAGACGACAGCCGACGGGATGTCGGGGATTGCGCCCTGGCCGCGCGTCGTCTCGGTCGTGTTCCGCAGCGCGAGGACGATGGTGAGGATGCAGATGGGCACGTTGATCCAGAAGGCGGACCGCCAGCCGAAGGTGGAGACGAAGAACGCACCGAGAGTGGGTCCGGAGGCCACCCCCAGAGCGCCGATCGAACCTGTCCATGCCATCACCTGGCCGCGCTTCTCCGGCGGGAAAGCTGCCAGCAGCAAACCGGTCGATGCAGGCGTCATCATCGCACCACCGACCCCCTGCACTGCGCGCCCGAGGATGAGGACGCCCATGCTCGGGGCCACGGCGCAGAGCAACGACCCGATGAAGAACAACGTTGTTCCCTGCAGGAAGAACCGGCGCCGGCCGATCTGGTCGGCGAGCCGACCGGACACCACGAGCAACGAACCGAACAGGATCGAGTACGCGGTCACCACCCACGCGACCGTGGACTTGGGTGTCCCGTCGAAGTCCTTCCCGATCTCGAAGAAGGCGACGTTGACGATCGACATGTCGAGCGTGGAGATGTAGGACGCGATGGCGCACACGGTGAACGTGGCCCACGGCGACTTGACGGCCGGTGTGGCGGTGGTGGTCATGGTTTCCCCCTTGGTACAGAAACTGTACTATTGGGAACCATGCCGCGCAGAACCGAGACACCCCGGTCGGGAGACCGCAAGTCATATGACCAGTTCTGCCCGATCGCCCGGGCACTCGACCTGGTCGGTGACCGCTGGACCCTGCTCATCCTCCGCGACGTGTCGCTCTTCGGGCCGCGCCGTTTCGCGGATCTCCGCACTGGGCTCGACGGCATCCCGCCGACGCTCCTGAGCAGGCGCATGAAGGACCTGGTCGAGGAAGGCATCCTCGAGCGCACCGCCGGACCGGGACGTTCGGTCACCTACGACTTCACTCCGCGCGGCCGTGAGATCAGGCCGGTGCTCGCCGCGCTGCGCGACTTCGGCTCGCCGTTGATGCCGAAGGGCTGGGAGAAGAGGGTGCCGCCGCAGGTGTTCGGCCGCCGGTAAAGCAGACGACCCGGCCGGAGCCGGGTCGCGTGGCGGAAGAGGTGGGATTTGAACCCACGGTGAGCTTGCACCCACAACGGTTTTCGAGACCGTCCCATTCGGCCGCTCTGGCACCCTTCCGTCGTCAAACGCTATCGGCGGTCAGGGCACACGCCAATGGGGCGGATGCGGTGTGGTCAGGCCTGGTTCCGCTTGTCCGCGAAGAAATCCGTGAGCAGAGCCGCGCACTCGCCGGCGAGCACTCCGTGGAAGGTGGGCGGGTTGTGGTTCAGGCGGGGGTCGGTGACCACGCTGTACAGACTGGCGGTGGCACCTGCCTTCAGGTCCGCCGCGCCGTACACGAGGGTGCCGATGCGGGCGTTCAGCAGTGCGCCTGCGCACATCAGGCAGGGCTCGAGGGTGACGACGAGTGTGCAGTCCTCGAGTCGCCAGCTGCCCGTGACGGCCGCGGCATCGCGCAGGGCGAGCACCTCCGCATGGGCAGTGGGGTCGACCAGGTTCTCCCGCTCGTTGTGACGGGCCGCGATCACCTTGCCGTCGCGCAGGACCACCGCGCCCACCGGCACGTCACCGTGCGCGAGCGCGGCACGGGCCTGCTCCAGGGCCGCCTGCATCGCCTCCACATGTTCCATGGCGGAGTGGGTGGGATTTGAACCCACGGACCCGTGAAGGTCACAGCATTTCCAGTGCTGCCGATTCGGCCGCTCTCGCACCACTCCAGGTGACGCCGGGCTGTCCGCCGTCACAAGTCCGCAAGGCTATCTGCCCTGTATCGTTTCCCCGTCCGCCGGATGCTGCGCCGGGTGCGTTGTGTGGTGGCGGTCGGGTCCTGTGCGACGGGTGCCCGTGAATCAGGTCAGGTCCGGAAGGAAGCAGCCTTCAGCGGAAACATTCGTGTGCTGCAGATCGCCTGGCCGCTGCCACAGAGCGCACCGACCGCGGTCACAGTGCGTTCAGCGCCCCACCATCGCGCGTTCGGCACGCTCCACGAGGTCGGTCATGCCCAGTTCGCCCGCGAAGCGCTGGAGCTCCCGTGACGGTCCCCGCCACTCCCAGTCGTCCACCGTGCCGATCCGCACGTCGTCGGACACATCGGTCACCACCGTTGCCACGGTCTTGAACAGGAGCGCATCGGCCCTGTTCTCGCGCAGTGTGGCGGCGAGCTTCGCTGCGCCACGCACAGTGACGCCGTCCGCGGCCCACTTCGTCTCGTCATCAGGCACAGACTCGATGTGCCCGTAGACGGCGAGAACGGCAGAGGCGCTCTTCGCACCCCAGCCGGGGAGCCCGGGGAACCCGTCGGCCGTGTCGCCCACGAGACCCAGCCAGTCGGCGATGCTCGCGGGGCCCACACCGAACTTCTCGCGCACTGCGTCCTCGTTGATGATCGCGTCGTTGCGGCGGTCGAACTGCACGATCCTGTTGCCGCTGACGCACTGGCCGAGGTCCTTGTCGGGGCTGAGGATCTGCACCTGCGTCACGCGCTGGTCGGCGGCGGCAACGGCCGCGCCGGCAGCCAGGCCGTCATCAGCCTCGTAGCGCACCATCCGCCACACCGGCACGCCGAGAGCCTCGAGCGCATCGGCGACCACCGGGATCTGCTCGAGGATCTCGGGCTCCATCCCCTCGCTCGTCTTGTAGCCGTCGTAGAGCTCGTTGCGGAAGCTCTCGATGACGTGGTCCATCGAGACCGCCACGTGCGTTGCCCCTGCCGAGAGCAACTGCAGCGTGGACGTGACCACGCCCCGCGTGGCGGAGAGGGGCGGCGGCGTGCGGTGGCGCACCGCCTGGCCGAAGTGCTGGCGGTACAGCTCGTACGTGCCGTCGATCAGGTGGACTATCACCGTTCAGCTGACCTGCGTGAGCCCGCCGTCGATCACGAACACCTCGCCGGTCACGTACTTGTTGCGCACGAGCGCGAGGACGGCCTCCGCGCAGTCATCCGGGGTGGCCGAGCGCTTGATCGGGTTGATCGCCGCGATCCCCGCGTGCTGGGTCTTCCAGTCGGCGGTCCATGGTGTCTCCACCAGACCCGGCGCCACCGCGTTGAAGCGGACAGGGCCGTGGCTCTTCGCCATGAGTCGCGTCATCTGGTTGAGCGCGGCCTTGGTCATCGAGTACGCAATGGAGGACCCCATGGGGCGGACGCCCGCGACGGATGTGATGTTGACCACGTGGCCGTCCCCTGAAGCACGGAGCAACGGCATCGCGGCCTTGGTGAGCCACCACGTGCCGAACACGTTCACCTCGAACGTCTTCATGAAGATCTCGTCGGTCAGGGCGTCGAGATCGCCGTGGGGCACAAGAGTCGTCCAGCCCGCATTGTTCACGAGCAGGTCCAGCCGGCCGAACTTCGCGACGGTCTCGTCCAGCAGCCGCTGGCACTGCTCCTTGTCGCTGATGTCGGCCTGGACATAGTGGGACTCGCCCGGCAGCGCCGCGGCAACGGCGCGGCCGGCCTCCACGCTGCTCGCCGAGTTGACCACGACCTTCGCCCCCAGTTCCGAGAGACGCTGCGCCGTGCGCTCCCCGATTCCGCTGGACGACCCCGTCACTATTGCGACCGTTCCCGAGAGCTCTGCCATGTCCCCACCTCCGTGTGCGTGTCCGCTCATGGTAGGTCGGGCAGGTCCGCAGGGTTTCAGCCGCCGAGATACGCGCGCAGGCTCGCCTCGAACACGAGCGTGAGCAGGGCACCGGCACCGAGAGCCGGTCCGAACGCGAAGAAATGGCGCCGGTCGCGCCGCACGACCAGCACAAACAAAGCCTGGGGACCCGCCAGGACGAAGGCGAGCATCAACGCGAGAGGCACGTTGCCGATGGCCAGCCAGCCGAGGTGCAGGCCGGTCATCATCGCGAAGGTGACGTCCCCGCCGCCCAGGTCACCGCGGGAGAGGAACCTGAACACCCGCATCACCGCCCACGACACCCATGCACCGAGAATTGCCCACCACCACCGTGACCATTCCGACCGGACAGACGAGGCGAGGAACAGCAGGAACAACCCGGTCGCTGCCGCACCACGGGAACGCGCCCTGGGGAGGAGATGGGTGTCGATGTCCACGGTCACCTGCTGGAGGACGTTGGTGGAGAAGAGCAGGAAGGCGAACGTCGCCACGAGACCGGTGAGCCTCTGCGTGACCCCGTACACGACAGCCGCGTTCAGGAGGGCGACGACGAGCGGGAAGCCCGGCCCCGTGTTGAGGGTCCCGTAGAAGAACCCGGTGCCGCGCATGTGGACATCTGCGATCACCAGGCGGGCGCGGCGTGCGGCGCCGATGCCGAACAGGAACGCTGCGAGCGGCCAGAGAACTTCTCTCACGGCGCCGTTCTACTAGACGGCAGCCTGCTGCAACGGTCGCACCCACCGGGCGAAGGCACTGCTGATTTCCTCGTGCGAAGTCGAGCTTGATGCCATCTCGACCATCACGCAGATCGCACGGAAATCATCTGCGTTCATCTCGTGACCGTTGAGGCGCAGGAACAGCAATGTCAACACCCATGCCATGCGCTTGTTGCCGTCTGGAAACGGGTGGTTCAGGCACACGTGTCGACACAGACTCGCCGCCTTGTCGACAGTCGACGGGAGAAGGTCCACACCGTCGAAGGTTGCTTGGGGTGCATGCAGTGCCGAGTCGAGCAATCGGCAGAGTTCCGGGTTCCGCAACGGGGTGAACTCCTGCCCGAGCACCCGTTCGGCGACAACAAGTGCCTCGGGAAGAGTGACGTACCGCAATTGTCTCAGTGGTCTCGGAGAGACTCGAGGACCGCCGCGTTGCGGGCGACCACCTCCTCGAGCAGCTCCATGAAGTCCCGGTCCTCGCGGACCCGGTCGATCTCCACGGTCAGGGAATCAATCACGAACTGATTCAGGCTCTTGCCCTGCACCCGGGCCACGACCTCGGCCTTGTCGGCAAGGTCCTCGGGCAGGCGGAGCGTCGTCTGGCGTGTCTTCATGGTGTCATGATATCACGACACCACGTGGGAGCAGGCGGAAATTACTCCTGGACCAGCTCGATGAGGGTCCCGAAGCTGCCCTTCGGGTGCATGAAGGCGACGGTGGTGCCGCGGCTGCCGGGCCGCGGGGCCTTGTCGATGGGCGTGGCACCTGCGGCGATCATGGCAGCAAGCGCCTCGGCGCAGTCCTTCACGCGGTACCCGATGTGGTGCAGGCCCTCACCGCGCTTCTCGATCGCCTTCGCCACCGGGGACTCCGGCGTGGTGGGGGTGAGCAGCTGGATGTAGCTCTCGGCGACCTTCAGCAGGGCCTCCTCGACACCGTCGCTCTCCACCGTCTCACGGTGCTCGACCTCGGCACCGAAGGCGCGCTTGTAGTAGTCGATGGCCGCCTCGAGGTCGCGCACGGCGATGGCCACATGGTCAATCTCTGTCAGAAGCATCTTCGTCTCCTCGTGCGGGCCTAGCGGCGGAACCAGTTGAGTTTGTCTGCGACCTTGGCGCGGAGCTCGTGGTCGTCCACTCCCAGGCCCTCCTGCGGGGACAGGCACAGGATGCCGAGCTTGCCCTCGTGCATGTTGTGGTGCACCTGGTACGCGGCCTCGCCGGTCTGGGTGAGGTCGAACACCTGCGACATGACCGGGTGGATCATGCCCTTGGCGATCAGCCGGTTCGCCTCGTACGACTCCTTGTAGTTGGCGAAGTGGCTGCCGACGAGCTTCTTCAGGCGCATCCAGAAGAACCGGTTGTCGAACTCCATCATGAAACCGCTGGTGGCGGCACAGGTGACGACGGTGCCGCCCTTCTTGGCCACGTACATCGAGGCCGCGAACGTGCTGCGGCCGGGGTGCTCGAACACGATGTCCGGGTCCTCGCCGACGAGGCTACGGATGTCCGCACCGAGCCTGCGCCATTCACTCTCGTTGTGGGTGTTGTCGTCGTTCCAGAACCTGTAGTTCGCGGCCTTGCGGTCGATGACGGCCTCGCAGCCCATCTCACGGAGGATGTCCGCCTTGTCGGGCGACGACACCACACCGACGGGGATGCCGCCGCCGTTCAGCACGTACTGCACCGCGTAGGCACCGATGCCGCCCGTCGCGCCCCAGATGAGCACGACATCGCCCTGCTTCATGCTGGCGCCGTTCTTCGAGACAAGCATGCGGTAGCTGGTGCTGTTGCACAGGGCGTTCACCGCTGCCTCCTCCCACGTGAGGTGGGCGGGCTTCGGCATCAACTGGTTGGCCTTCACGATCGCGACGTCGGCGAGGCCGCCGAAGTTCGTCTCGTAGCCCCAGATGCGCTGGTTCGAGCCCATCATGGAGTCGTCGTGCGACGAAGGGTCCTGGTCGTCCACGTGGTTGCAGTGGACAGTGACCTTGTCGCCGGGCTTCCAGGTGCGCACTGCGCTGCCGACCCGCAGGACCACACCGGAGGCGTCGGAGCCGACCACCTGGTAGTCGCGGTCATGACGCTTCGCCCACTCGCTCTCGCGGCCGAGGCGGGCCATCGGGCCGAACGTGCTGACCGGCTCGAAGATCGAGGTCCACACCGTGTTGAAGTTGATCGAGGACGCCATCACCGCAATGGCCACCTCGTCGGGGGCGATCTCGGGCATCGGCACCTCGCCGATGTGCAGGGACTTGCGGGGGTCCTTCTCGTGGGAGGGGGTGCCCTCCCACATGTCCTGCTCGCTCTTCAGGACGTGGGCGGCGCGGTACGTGCTCGGGAGGGGGATGCCGGCCAGTTGGTCGCCGGT
>CAYXRQ010000019.1:0-11455 GCA_964466765.1 uncultured Bifidobacterium sp.
AGCGTGCTGCCGGTGCTCATGCACGGTGACGCCGCGTTCGCCGGCCAGGGGATCGTGGCCGAGGGGCTCGCCATGAGCGACCTCACCGGGTACCGCGTCGGCGGCACCATCCACCTGGTCGTGAACAACCAGATCGGCTTCACCACCGCGCCCGAGCAGTCACGCTCGTCGCAGTACGCCACCGACGTCGCAAAGATGGTGCAGGCCCCGATCTTCCACGTGAACGGCGACGACCCGGAGGCATGCGTCCGCGTGGCGCGCCTCGCCTACGAGTACCGCCAGCGGTTCCACAAGGACGTCGTCATCGACATGGTGTGCTACCGGCTCCACGGCCACAACGAGGGTGACGACCCCAGCTACACCCAGCCGCTCATGTACAAGGCGATCGCCGAGAAGCGCCCCGTGCGCAAGATGTACGTGGAGAGCCTGGTCAAGCGCGGCGACATCTCCATGGAGACCGCCGAGCAGGCGCTGGTGGACTACCAGCAGAAGCTGCAGACCGCGCTCGACGAGGCGCGGGCGAACGCGCCGGCCAAGGTGAAGGCGGCCCGACCGCCGGCACCCATCGGCGTCCTGCCGCACGTGAACACGGGCATCAGCCGTGCCGACGTGGACAGGATCTTCCGCCAGCTCACCAACTACCCGGAGGGCTTCAACCCGCACCCCAAGCTGGTCCGCCAGTTCGAGCAGCGCGTGAAGCAGTACGAGACCGACGGTGACGTCGAGTGGGCCGTGGGCGAGGCCCTCGCCTTCGGGTCCCTCATCCTCGAGGGCTTCGACGTGCGCCTGGCCGGCGAGGACTCCCGCCGCGGCACGTTCAGCCAGCGCCACGCGTCGCTCGTCGACTACGAGACCGCGCGCCCGTGGCTGCCGCTGCGCGACCTGCCCGGTGCGTCGGGGTACTTCTGGGTGTACGACTCGTTGCTGTCCGAGTACGCCACGCTCGCGTTCGAGTACGGGTACGCGCACGCCAACCGCAACGCACTGGTGATGTGGGAGGGGCAGTTCGGCGACTTCGTCAACGGGGCCCAGATCGTGATCGACCAGTACATCGTGGCCGCCGAGGACAAGTGGAAGCAGCAGAACGGTCTCGTCATGCTGCTGCCCCACGGGTACGAGGGGCAGGGCCCGGAGCACTCGAGTGCCCGCATAGAGCGCTTCCTGCAGGCGTGCGCCGAGGACAACATCCAGGTGGTGAACGCCACGACCGCTGCCCAGTACTTCCACGTTCTGCGCCGCCAGCTGCACCGCGACATCCGCAAGCCCCTCGTGATCTTCACCCCGAAGGCGCCGCTGCGCATGAAGGAGAGCCGCTCGCGGATCGAGGACTTCACCGACGGCTCGTTCCAGGAGGTCCTGGACGACCACACCGTCACGGACCGGTCCACAGTGAGCCGGATCGTGCTCTGCAGCGGCAAGGTCGCCTGGGACGCCATGGCAGAGCGCACGAAGCGCAATGCTCCCGTCGCGGTCATCCGGGTGGAGCAGCTGTACCCGTTCCCGCTGGCGCAGATCAACGAGATGCTGACCCGCTACCCGAACGCCAAGGAGATCGTGTGGCTGCAGGAGGAGCCGGAGAACATGGGTCCCTGGCACTTCGTGGAGCACCGCATCTGGCGCGTGAAGGAGCGCGGCTACGACCTGCGCCACGTCTCGCGTGTCGAGTCCGGCAGCCCCGCAACCGGCTCGAAGGCGATCTCGGACCAGGAGCTCGCCGACCTCATGGACGAGACCTTCCAGGGTTTCTGACGCGACCCCCTGTGGTCAGGCGAACTGCAGGCCCAGGTGCCCCGAGAGCTCCGCGAGAGCGACCTCGGGGTCGCCGACCTTGATAGTGCGCATGCCCATCGCGGCGGCGGGCTTGAGGTTGATGCCGAGGTCGTCCAGGAACACGCACTCCTCCGGTGACACCTCGAGCAACCCGCAGGCGATCTCGTAGAACCGCGGCTCCGGCTTGCGGCATCCCACCTTGCTGCTCTCGACCACGTGGTGGAAACGCGCCATGACCGCCCGCACCTCGGCCTGGCGCTCGTTCGCCGGCTCGGCCGTGGACACCACGTTGTTCGTGAGGCATGCAGTGAGGAACCCGGCCGCGATGACCGAGTCGAGGGCCGCGACCATGGCGGGCCGCACGTCGCCCGAGAGAAGTGCGAGCACGTCGGCGCCGGGGATGCGGTGGCCGAGGGCCTCGCTCTCGTCGGCGAAGTGTCGGTCGAACTCGGCGGGGGAGATGTCGCTGCGCTCCAGGCGGGCCCACGCGTTGGTGTGCGGGTCGGTGGCATTCACCCGGCGGATGATGTCCCTCGGCAGGCCGTTCGCGTCCTCGTAGCGGTTGAAGGCCTCGAACGGGCTGGAGAGGATGACGCCGCCGAAATCCCAGAGGACGGCGCGCAGGGGCTTGTTCGGCACGGGGACGAGGCTAGACGGGCCTCGTCCCGCAGAAGCAGGCGGTCGGGTGGTTGACTGTCGGGGTGACCAAGCACATCATCGTCGACGGCTCCAACATCGCCACGGAGGGCCGCTCGGCCCCGAGTCTCGCCCAGCTGAACGAGGCCGTGACGGCCTTCATCAAGGAGTACCCGAACGCCAAGATCACCGTCGTCGTGGATGCCACGTTCGGCCACCGGATCGCCAAGAAGGAGGTCGCCGAGTTCAACAAGGCGATCGAGCACAACGAGCTGGTCGCACCGCCCGCCGGCGCGATCGGCCGTGGTGACGCCTTCATCCTCGCCATCGCGGAGAAGGCCAAGGCCACCATCCTCTCGAACGACAGCTTCCAGGAGTTCCACGGCAAGTACAAGTGGCTGTTCGACGAGGGCAGGCTCATCGGCGGCAAGCCGGTGCCCCACGTCGGGTGGGTGTTCGTGGGCAGGGTGCCGGCCCGCGGCGAGACCAGCCGCAAGGCCGTGAGGTCCGGCAAGGTCGTGGCGAAGGAGCACACCCCCAGCCCGGAGGCGCGCAAGCCGATGCCGGTGCCGAAGACGCCGCCCCCCGGCGCGCGCGAGAAGATGATCAACGCGGTGATGCCGTACCTGGGGTTCGTGGAGAAGCATCCCGTGGGCAGCACCGTCCACGCGGTCGTCGACGGGTACGCCGCGAACGGCATGACCGTGAAGGTCGGAGACATCAGCGGCTACGTCCCGATCCGCAACATGTCGGCGCCCCCGCCGCGCAGTGCCCGGGAGAAGTTCAAGATCGGCGACGAGATGGACCTCGTCATCGTGTCGTACACGCCCTCGCGCCGCTCCGTCGACCTGGCCGTGCCCGGCGTGGTCGACGTGAAGAAGCCCGAGCCGGCGAAGAAGTCTGCGGCGAAGAAGGCTGCACCCGCGCGGAAGGCGGCTGCGGCCAAGGAGGCCCCGGCGAAGAAGTCTGCGGCGAAGAAGGCTGCACCTGCACCGAAGGATGCCGCGGCGAAGAAGGCCCCTGCGAAGAAGGCGGCACCCGCGAAGAAGGCTGCACCTGCACCGAAGAAGGCCCCGGCGAGGAAGGCGGCACCTGCGAAGAAGGCCATCGCCAAGAAGGCCTGAGCGCACGTCTTCGGCGGCGGTCACGCTGACCGCTACGGTCACTGCCGTGCTGATCGCGACATGGAACGTCAACTCGCTGCGCGCGCGCATGCCGCGCGTCGAGCAGTGGCTGACGGAGACCAAGCCGGATGTCCTCTGCATGCAGGAGACGAAACTGGCGAATGACAAGTTCCCCGTGGCCGAGATGGCCGCGCTCGGCTACGAGAGCGCACACTTCGGCCAGGGCCAGTGGAACGGGGTGGCGATCCTCTCGCGGGTCGGGCTGGACGGCGTCCTGCCCAATTTCGCACCGGGGGTCGAGCAGGACACCGAGGCACGCATCATCACCGCGACGTGCGGGGGAGTGCGCATCTCGTCGGTGTACGTGCCGAACGGCCGCGAATTGGACCACGACCACTACCGCTACAAGCTCTCCTGGATGAAGAGGCTGCGCCAGCACCTCGACACCGACACCTCCGCCTCCGCGGACGTCGTCGTGATGGGCGACTTCAACATCGCCCCGGAGGACCGCGACGTGTGGGACCCGTCGAAGTTCGTGGGCGCGACCCATGTCAGCCAGGCGGAGCGCGACGTTCTCGCCGAGGTGTGCGGGTTCGGCCTCACGGACACGTTCCGGCGTTTCCACGACGAGGAGAAGCTGTTCAGCTGGTGGGACTACCGCGGCGGCGACTTCCACAAGGGGCACGGCATGCGCATCGACCTCATCCTCGCCACGGAGTCAGTGGCGAGCCGGTCGGTGTCGTCCACGATCGACCGCAACGCCCGCAAGGGGGAGAAGCCGAGCGACCACGCCCCCGTGCTCCTGGAGATCGGCCCGGCATGACCGAGAAGGAGACGTTCACCTTCCCGACGTTCCACGAACGGTCGGTGCCCCTCACGGACGCCGACAACGCACGCATCGAACTGACACAGCTGACGCGGGCACTCATCCGCGAGTCCTTCGTGTCGACCGCGAGCGACGAGGACATGCAGGCCGCCATCGACGCGGTCAGGACCGCCGTAGAGGCCGTGAAACGGGCGACCGGGCGAGATGTCGGTGCGTTCAACTCGAATTTCATGGACCGGAGCCCGTTCATGGGCCTCATGAACCCGCTCGCACCGCCCATGTCGGCCCGGCTCGACCCGGACGACGGTGAGTGGGGGTCTGTCCACTGCGCCGTGACGTTCACAGAGCCGTTCGAGGGTCCTCCTGGCCACGTGCACGGCGGGTTCCTGGCCGGTGTCTTCGACGAGATCCTCGGCCAGGCACAGTCGCTGTCGGGGAGGCCGGGGATGACGGGGAAACTGTCGATCTCCTACCGTGCCCCCACGCCACTCTTCACGGAGCTGCACCTGCGCGGCTGGATCGAGCGCATCGAGGGCCGCAAGATCTTCACCCACGCGACGCTGCACAACGGCGAGACGCTCTGCTGCGAGGCCGACGGCCTGTTCATCTCCATGCCGGAGGACCTGCGCCACCTGCTGCAGAAGGGCCGGGACGCTACGCCCGGCCGGCAGAACTGACCACGGCGAGGATCGACTCCCCGTGCCGCGTGGCGAACGCCATGTCGATGACGTCGGCAAGATCGCGGACGGTCGCCGGCCGCGTGCGCACGATCTCCCTGATGTGCCTGTCCGTGAGGATGCCGTTCGCGCTCAGGCCCGACCGTCGTGCGACATTCTCGCGCCACTCGCGGAGTGCATCCGCCAGCGCGTCGTGCTGCCCGGCATCATGTGCCCGCTCGCGGATCGCCGGCGGCGGACCCTGCCGGCTCAGCCTGCGCTCGGCCTCCACCGGCAGCCATGACGAACGGGTGCGGGATCTCCCGCGCCGAGTCCCGGCCCAGGTGACCACAAGGTCCGTCGCCGCGCGGGTGAGCGCGACATAGCCGAGGCGCGCCTCCTCGGCCTTCTGTGGCGCGGTGCGCGCAGACGAGTGCGGCAGGTACCCGGTCTCTGCCGCGGCCACCACGACGCCCCACCACTCGCGCCCTTTTGCCGCGTGGAACGTCATCACCTCCACGCCGCTCACGTCCTGCTGGTCGGCAGACGTCAGCAGCCACGATCCGAATGCGCGGCCGTCGATGCCGCCCCCGCGGTTCTCGTCGAGGAACCTGCGCACGTACCCGCCGAGGTCGTGCTCCGCCGAGCCCGGTGCGTAGTCACCGGAGTCGAGCACGTCGCTCGACCAGATGGACAGTGCGTCGCGGGAGGTGAGCGACGTTGCCTGGGCGACGGCGGCCGACCAGTCAGGGCCGCGGCGCCCCGAACGCACGGGAATCCCGTGGTTCTCGAGATGGGTCTTGACGGTGTCGGCGAGCGCGTTCACCCGCACGAGCACCGCGAGCTGGTTCCAGGTGCCGCACTCCAGCTGCATCCGGGTCAGTTCGGCCGCGACCGTGCGCAGTTCGTCCCGCTCGTCGTCGCATGCCGTGAACGCGACGGGGCGGCCGTTCGGCCTACAGGAGACCGCCGTGACCTGCTGGCCGGCGTTGCGCAGCAGCCGCGTCGCCGCGTCCACGACCTGCGGCGTGCACCGGTAGTTGGAGGGCAGCGTCACCACATGCGCGCCGGTGCCGAGCCCGGGGAGCTCGTCGAAGAGCGAGCTGTCGGCGCCGTTGAACCCGTAGATCGCCTGGTTCGGGTCGCCCACCACGAAGAGATCCGCGGGGTCGTCGAGGAGGAGCCTCAGGAACTCGTACTGCAGGGGGTTCATGTCCTGTGCCTCGTCCACCGAGACGTGGCGGAACTGGTGGCGGACGGACGCGAGGAACCTCCTGTCCTCGCGCGCGTCGCGCACCACATGGGAGATGAGGTCGTTCGTGTCGACCACGCCGCGCTTCCGCTTCAGTGCGTCGTACTTCTGCACGGCGGCCCGGAACTCGTCGGCCCGCATCTCGCGGTGCAGACCGGACACGGCGAGAGCATCGTCAACTGCGCGCTGCGTCATGAGCCGCACCGTCGCATGGTCGATGGCTGACGCGAGGTGGGGCAGGGATGCTTGTTTCACGTCCTTGCCCACGGAGAGCCGGAGAAGCGCATTGCGGTCGGTGGCAACGAGGGGCTTCTGCCGGCCCGTGTCGGCGGCGCGCTGGGTAAGTAGCCGCAACCCCAGTGCGTGGAACGTGTGCACGCTCGGCTGGCCGTCGATCCCGAACCTGCGGAGCCGCGTGCGCATCTCGGTGGCGGCCTGCCGCGTGAACGTGATGGCGAGCGTGTGGTCCGGGGACGCGGTGCCCGACGCGACACGCCATGCGATACGCCGGGTGAGCACGGTGGTCTTGCCCGAACCAGCGCCGGCACGCACGACCACGACCCCCACGGGCGCCGTCACCGCGGCCAGCTGGTCCGGGTCGAGACCACGCACGATGTCCTCCGCCGTGGCGGGGGCTGAGTCGTCGGGGTCGAGGCGCACGGGACGAAACTAGGCGGTGGCTACCATCGTTGCCATGCCCTTCCCGCAGAAGAACCTGAACGACGACGAGTCGCTCATTCTCGACCTGCACCCGCACTGGTGGTACTACGCACCGGCCCTGTTGTCCACAGCGGTTGTGTGCATCCTCGGGCTGACGGTCCTCACGAACTTCGACGGGTGGCAGCAGACGACCCTCGGCAGCATCAGCCTCGCGGCGATCGTGGTGGCGGGCGGGTGGCTCGTCGTGCAGGTCGTCAAGTGGCGCACCACGTACTTCGTGCTGACCAGCCACCGGGTGATCTACCGGGAGGGCGTCGTGGCCCGCAACGGGGTGGAGATCCCGCTCGAGCGCGTGAACAACGTGAACTTCAACCAGTCGATCTTCGAGCGGCTCATCGGGGTGGGCGACATCCTCATCGAGTCGGGCGGACAGGACGGCAAGCAGAGCTTCTCGGACATCGCCCGGCCGATGGCGGTGCAGAACGAGATCCACCAGGCCCTGCAGTCGTACCGGGAGGGGATGTTCCGCCCGGCACCGTCACGGGTCGACGTGGCCGACCAGCTGGAGCGCCTGGAGGCCCTGCGGGACCGCGGCTCCCTCACGGACGCGGAGTTCGAACTGCAGAAGCGCCGCCTGCTCGGCTAGGGCAGCCGGACGGGGCCCCCGGACGCCGTCCGTTTCGGGCTGCAGCCCCGCTGTTTGGGAGACTGGCCCCATGCCGCAGACCACGTTGCCCTCAGGTATCACGATCGAGTACGAGTCGATGGGGGACCCCGCAGGGCCAACGATGCTGTGGATCATGGGCTTCACGGCCCAGATGACCGCATGGCACGACGACTTCATGAGGATGTTCGTGGACGACGGCTTCCACGTGGTCCGCTTCGACAACCGCGACTGCGGACTCTCCTCGAAGCTGGACGGAATCATGGCAGAGACCGACAAGGTGACCGCTGCGGTGATGATGGGGGAGACACCGCCACCCGTTCCCTACACCCTCTCCGACATGGCGGCCGACGCGGCCGGCGTGCTCGATGCCGTCGGGGTGGAACGCGCGCACGTCATCGGAGCCTCGATGGGAGGCATGATCGCGCAGACCTTCGCGATCGAGCACCCGCACCGCACGATCAGCCTCACGTCGATCATGTCCACGGTGGGTGACCTCGCCTACGGCACTCCCACCGACGAGGCCCTGGCGGCCCTGCTGGCACCCCCGGCACCGGACCGCGCCGCGTACATCGAGGGCGCGGCCAACTGGGCGGTGTGGAGCTCGAGGAAGCATTTCGACCTGGCGGAAGCCAAGGCACGGGCAGCGCGCGAGTACGACCGCAGCTTCTACCCGGAGGGTGCGCACCGCCAGCTCGCGGCCATCTACGCATCCGGCGACCGTTCGGAGATGCTGAGAGGCCTCGACGTCCCGACGCTCGTGATCCACGGGCGAGACGACACGCTCCTCACCCCCAGCGGCGGCGAGCGCACCGCCGAGCTCGTCCCCGGTGCCGTCCTGCTGAAGCTGAACGACATGGGGCACGACATGCCGATGCCGCTCTGGCCCGTCTACCGCGAGGCCATCGGCGGGCACGTCCGCCGCAGCCACCACTGACCGAACCACACGACCCAGACACGCCAACGAACCACACCAACGAAACGGGCGGCGGCACGCCGCCCACGACACGGAGGACACACAACATGGCCGGACCACTCACCGGATACCGGATTCTCGAGATCGCGGGCATCGGCCCAGGTCCGTTCGCCGCGATGCTCCTCGCAGACATGGGTGCAGAGGTCATCCGTGTCGACCGTGCGCAGTCGGTGCGCGGCCCCGCGCCGGACAAGCCCGCGGGCGACCTGATGCTCCGCGGCCGCCGCAACATCGCGCTCGACCTGAAGAACCCCGACGGAGTCGAGACGCTGCTGCAACTGGTGGAGAAGGCCGACGCGATCATCGAGGGCTTCCGTCCCGGCGTGATGGAGCGCCTCGGCGTGGGGCCCGACGTGTGCCTGGCACGCAACCCGCGGCTCGTGTTCGGGCGCATGACGGGGTGGGGCCAGGAGGGCATGTACGCCCAGGCAGCCGGCCACGACATCAACTACATCTCGCTCGCCGGTTCGCTCGCGCACTTCGCGCGCAGGGGCGAGGCCCCGGTGCCCCCGCTCAACATGGTCGGCGACTTCGGCGGCGGCGGCATGTTCCTCGCGTACGGCGTGGTCTGTGCCCTCCTCGAGGCGCAGAAGTCGGGCAAGGGCCAGGTCGTGGACACGGCGATGGTCGACGGTGCGGCAGTGCTCATGACCATGTTCTGGTCCTTCAAGTCGATGGGGATCTTCAACGAGAACGAGCCCGGCACGAACCTGCTGGACACCGGCGCCCACTTCTACGACGTGTTCGAGTGCAAGGACGGCAGGTACGTCTCGCTGGGGTCCATCGAGCCGCAGTTCTACGCCGAGCTGATGGAACTCACCGGCCTGAAGGACGACCCTGACTTCGCGCGCCAGATGGACCAGTCGATGTGGCCGGGCCTGAAGGACCGCCTGCGGGAGGTGTTCCGCGGGAAGACACGCGACGAGTGGTGCGCGATCATGGAGGCCACCGACGTCTGCTTCGCCCCCGTCCTCACCATGAGCGAGGCGGCGGCCCACCCGCACAACGTGGAGCGCCGCACCTTCGTGGAGGCGAACGGCCACATGCAGCCCGCCCCGGCCCCGCGCTTCTCGCGCACCGTCCCGCAGATCGGGCGCGCGTCGGCCCACCCGGGCCAGCACACCGAGGAGGTGCTGCGGGAGTGGGGCGTGCCCGGTGTGGAGGCCCGCCTCGCGAGCGGCGCCGCGAAGCAGGCCTAGTGGCGACGATCGTCTTCCTCCACGCCCACCCTGACGACGAGAGCATCAGCACCGGGGGGACCATCTCCCGTGCCGTTTCCGAGGGCCACAGGGTCGTGCTCGTCGTCGGCACCAACGGTGACCACGGCGAGACCCCGGCAGACCTCGGCCCCGACGAGAGCCTGGCGGACCGCCGCCGCGCGGAGACGGAGCGTTCGTGCGCGGTCCTCGGGGTGCACCGACTGGAGTGGCTGGGGTACGCGGACAGCGGGATGACCGGCTGGGAACAGAACTCCGCACCGGCAGCGTTCATGCGGGCCGGCGTGGAGGAGGCGTCGGCACGCCTGTTGCGCATCGTCGACGAGGAGAACGCCGATGTCCTCGTCGGGTACGACTGGCACGGCGGCTACGGCCACCCCGACCACATCATGGTGCACAGGGTCGTGCATGCGGCGGCTGCGCAGCGGCCGGGGCTGTCACTCTTCGAGGCCACGATGAACCGTGACCGGGTGCGCCAGCGCATGCAGGCGGCGTTCGATGCGGGCTTCATGAAGGAAGAAGACAAGTGGGACGTGGACGGCCCGGCCGACGACGGAAACCCGTTCGGTTCCCTGGAATCAGAGATCTCGCTCATGGTCGACGTGCGTGCCCACGCCGCGCGCAAGAAGGAATCAGTGAAGTGCCACGCCAGCCAGGTGACGGACTCCAGTTTCTTCCTCTCCATGCCCGAGGACGCGTTCGTCGAGGCTTTCGGCTGGGAGTGGTTCATCAAGCCGGGCGACACATCCCCCATGCGCGAGGGGTTCATCGTCTGATGGCCCGCGTGTACATGGTGCGTCACGGCCGGGCTGCCGCGGGGTGGAACGTGGACCCGGACCCCGGCCTCGACGAGCTCGGTCGCTCCCAGGCGCTCGCCGCCGCAACAGACCTGGTCCCGCGCGGTGCGATGGACGTGGTCAGCAGCCCGTTGCTGCGCTGCCGGCAGACAGCGTTCCCCACCGCCGTGGCATGGAGCGTGGAGCCCCGGATCGAGCCCCGCGTGGGGGAGATCCCCTCGCCGGAGGGGTACACGCTCGAGAACAGGGTGGAGTGGCTGCGCGAGGCAATGGCCGGCACGTGGGCGGAGGTGGCGGCACGCTCGGGTGCGCACTATCTCGCCTACCGCGACTCCGTGGCGGCTGCCGTCCGGGAGCTTCGCCGCGACACGGTGGTGTTCAGCCACTTCATCGCGATCAACGCCGCGATCGGGGCGGCAACGGGGGACGACCGCGTCGTCATTGCCAGCCTCGACAACTGCTCGGTGACTGTCCTCGACGTGTCGGAGGACGGCACGATCGCACTCGTCCAGACCGGCGGAGAGGCCGACACCCTCATCCGCTAGGCGTCGCGGTCGGGTTGCTCGGTAGTCTCGGTGTCCATGCTCGGTCTCATGCTCCGTGACCTCCACGTCTCGTGGGCATGGGTGGTCATCATCGGAAATGCCCTCGCGGGCATCTGGGCGCTCTCGGCCCACCGGGTCACACAGTTGCGCAGCCGTGCGCTGTGGTGGTTCACCGGTCTCGTCCAGTTCTCCGTGTTCGTCCAGGTGGCGCTAGGGGTGGCCCTGGTGAACAAGCACAAGATCGGCTTTCCCCAGTTCCATGCGTTCTACGGCTTTGTGGCCATCATCGCGATCGCGATCATCTACTCGTACCGGGCGCAGCTGAAGTCGCG
>CAYXRQ010000020.1:0-3596 GCA_964466765.1 uncultured Bifidobacterium sp.
CTCCGGTCTCTTGCCGCGGTCACGGTCACCGCCGCACCCGAACACCACGATGACGCGCCCCCCGGCGACGGCACGGACGGACGCAAGGAGGGACGCGAGCGCCTCCGGCGTGTGCGCGTAGTCCACGATGACCGAGTAGTCGCCGCCGGTCGGCACGGACTCGTGCCTCCCCGGGACCGGGCCGAGACCGGCGCAGGCGCGCGCGACCGTCGCAGCATCGACACCGCACGCGGAGGCGACGGTCGCCGCGGCGATGAGGTTCTCCGCCATGAACCGGCCGCCGACGGGGGCGGACACGTGCTCGTCGCGCCACACGAACGACACGCCCGTCGGACCGACGACGAGGTCCTGAGCGTCGGCGACCGAGTACGTGGCGAGCGGGATGGTGCACGCCTCCGCGATCCTGCGGCCGTGCGCGTCACCCGTGTTCACGACAGCGGAACGCGAGCGCCCGGCGGTGAACAACGAGGCCTTCGCGGCGAAGTAGTCCTCCATCGTCCCGTGGAAGTCCAGATGGTCGCGGGAGAGGTTCGTGAACACCGCGACGTCGAAGACGATGCCGTCGACACGCCCCAGCACGAGCGCGTGTGATGACACCTCCATGACGACCGTGTCGACACCCTCTGCGAGTGCCTCGGCCAGCTGCGAGTGCAGTTCCACCGGCTCGGGCGTGGTCCGCGGGCCCGTGAGAGTCCCCATCACCTTCGTGCGGCACCCTGCCGCCCCGAGGATCCCGGCGATGAAGAGGGCCGTCGAGGTCTTGCCGTTGGTCCCCGTCACGGCGACCATCCGCATGTGCGATGCGGGGTTGCCGGTCAGGGCGGACACGAGAGGGCCCACGACGGACCGCACATCGGGGACGACGACCTGCGCCACGTCCCCCGGGACGCCGGCGAGCACGTGGTCCACCACGAGTGCTGCCGCGCCTGACGCAACGGCCGCGGCTGCCGCGTCGTGACCGTCGGTGACCGAGCCGCGGATGCAGAAGAACATGTCGCCCCGGGCCACGGTGCGGGAGTCATCGGAGACCCCTGTGACCACGGTGCCGCCGTTGATGACAGTCGCCGCATCACCGGCGAGATCTGCCACGGCCGAGGCCGTCGTGGGTTCGATGGACCGACGGGACATGGATGCCCGTCAGTGGCCGAGAGTCGCCGCGCGCCCGTGGCAGCCGGCGTCCGTCCCGGTCGGCTCGATGCCGAGTTCGTTCATGATGGTCGGCACGAGCTGGGCGAACACCGGCGCGGCCGCCGTGCCGCCGAAGCGGTCGATCGAGGACGAGCTCGGCTCGTCTATGGACACGAGCATCGTCACCCGCGGCGCCTGGGCCGGGAAGAAACCGACGAAGGAGGCGAAATATCGCCGGCCGCCGGCATCGGTGTTGTAGGTGCCGTTGTCCTGCACCTTGTACCCGGTGCCGGTCTTCCCTGCGATCTCCATGCCCTTCACCTTGGCCTTCTCGCCCGTTCCCGTGCAGACCACGTCGCGCATGATGTCGGTCATGACGGCCGCGGTGGCCGGCTCCAGGACCTTGCGCGTCTTCGACGGCTCCATCTCCTGCCTCCTGCCCGCACGGTCGATGGTCGCAGTGACGAGGCGGGGTTCCACGAACGTACCCCCGTTCGCGACGACGTTCACGGCGCTCACCATCTGCAGTGCCGTGGAGGCGAATCCGTACCCGTAGGCCACCGTGGCGCGCTCGGTTCCGTACGTCTTCTTGACCGACTTCAGTCTGCCGCGGCTCTCTCCCGGGTACTGGAGCCCGGTGTGACGGCCGAAGCCGAACGCCGAGAGGTAGTCGTGGAGCTTCGTGAACGGCATCTTCTCGGCCACCATCATCGTGCCGATGTTCGAGCTCTCGCTCAGGATGGCCCGCACCGACATGTCGATCGGCCCGTGCGGCCACGCGTCGCGGATGGTGAAGTCGTCGATGCGCACTGCCCCCGGGACCCGCAGCGTCGTGGTGGGGTCGACGAGCCCCTCGTTGATCGCGGCGCTGACACTGAAGACCTTGGCGACCGACCCGGGCTCATAGGCCTCCACTGCGGCGAAGTTGCCCTGTGCGACCGTCACCGTCCCGTCGGGGCGCCGTTTCACGTTCGACATCGCGAGGATCTCGCCGGTCCGCGAGTCCATCGCGATCGCGGTGCCGCCCTTCGCGGACAGCCTCTCGACACGGGCGACGACGGCCGCGTCCATCTGGTACTGGACCGTCTTGTCGATGGAGAGCACCAGGTCGTCACCCGGCACCGGGTGGTTCGTGATGCTGCCCTCCCCAGCGATTGACCGGCCCTTGTTGTCGACCTGGCGCACCTGGGTTCCGTCCGTTCCCGTGAGGACCTCGTCGTACTGCAGCTCGAGACCCGACGTGCCGAGGCCGTCCGGGTCCGTCTTGCCGATGAGTGCCTGGGCCGCACCGCTCTCCACCGTGCGTGCGGGCTCGATGTACGAGTAGATGCCGGTGAGGTTCAGCGCGAGGACCGATTTCGCCACGTCCTTCGACAGCTCGCGGGCGACGTAAGCGAACTTCTGGTCGCTGCGCGACAACCGCTCCGTGAGCGCCGCCTCGTCCTCCGGGTTCATCCCCAGCATCCCTGCCACGGCGCGGGCGGTGGCCGGCGGGTCCACGATGACCCGCGGGTCGGCCCACAACGTGTTCGTCGGCACCGAGAGGGCCAGCTCGTGGCCGTTGCGGTCGAAGATCACTCCCCTGCTTGCGCGCAGAGTGTTCACGCGCGTGCGCTGGTCGATGCTCGCCGCGAGGTACCCGGACCGGTCCACCGTCTTCAGCATCCCGACGCGGCCGACGAGCCCGATCATCGCGAAGACCACGATGATGACGACCCAGCGCAGGCGGTCGCGCATGCGCTGGTCGACCTCCTCGGACTCCTTCTTCAGGCTGACCGCGGGGCGGACATGGCGCGCGGGGCGCTGGGGCCGTGCGGGGGGACGACGGTCGTGCGACGAGCGGGAACGGGTGTGCGAGGAGCTCCCTCGTCCCGCACCTGTGGGCGCAGTGCGTGCCGGAGCCGACCGGCTCGAGGACGTGCG
This sequence comes from uncultured Bifidobacterium sp., assembly GCA_964466765.1. GTDB lineage: Bacteria > Actinomycetota > Acidimicrobiia > Acidimicrobiales > Ilumatobacteraceae > UBA2093. Next base: position 3,052 of record CAYXRQ010000020.1, read on the forward strand.
TCCGCGGGCAGACGTGTCCCTGGAGCGCGCGGTGCCGTGGGAACGACTGCCGCGCCGGATCTCCGCCGGCCCGGTCACGGGGTGGCCCCGCCGTTGCGCTTCATCCGGCCGAACTGGTCCAGCGGGCTCTCCCTGGAGTCGGCCACGTCGGAGTCGACCTTGCCGACTCCTGTCGCCACGAGCACCGCCGCATCCACGGGCACCTCGACCATGTTGGTCTGCGTGCCCGGCACCATCCCCATGGCCTTGGCCTTCTCCACGAGGTACTGCGGCGACTGGAACCTGGCCCGTTCCGCGCGGAGCTTGTCGAAGTTGTTGCGTGCCCGGATGATGTCGGTGTTCAGCCGGTCGATGCGCATCTGCTGGCTCGCCATGTGGGTGGTCAGGGTGACCACGGCGAACATGCACGCGATGACCACCGCGACCAGCAGGACGGGCAGCGGCACGCGCCTGGCTCGCGCCGGCACGAGCGTGAGGCTGGCCCCGTCCCTCTCGGGCAGGACGGACGTGAGCCGGAGGGCGAGAGCCATCAGCGCTCCCCCGTC
>CAYXRQ010000020.1:3696-11425 GCA_964466765.1 uncultured Bifidobacterium sp.
CCTGACGACCGGGACCGCGCCGCAGCCGCACGGAAGGCCGGGCCGGCAGGTGCAGCCGCCGGTCTCTGCCTCACGCATCACTGACTTCACGATGCGGTCCTCGCCCGAGTGGTACGAGAGCACAGCGAGACGTGCGCCGGGCGCGAGCACGTCGATTGCCGCTCGGAGCGCGACCGGGAGGATCTCGAGCTCCTGGTTCACCTCGATGCGCAGCGCCTGGAACGTGCGCTTGGCGGGGTGCCCACCGCGGCGCCGTGTCGCGGCGGGGATCGCCGCCGTCACGATCTCGGCGAGGTGGGCGGTCCCCCGCACCGGCCTGTTCGCCACGATGGCACGGGCGATCCGGCCGGCGAAACGTTCGTCGGAGTTCTCGCCGATGATCCGCGCGAGCGAGTCGGCGTCGTAGGTGTTGACCACGGTGGCGGCGGTGAGGGTGCGGGAACGGTCCATCCGCATGTCGAGCGGTGCGTCGTGCCTGTACGAGAAACCCCGCTCTGCGACGTCGAACTGGGGGGAGGACACGCCGAGGTCGAAGAGGGCACCGGCCACCACGCCGATGCCCTCTCCTTCCACCACTTGACCCACGGTTTCGAAGCGGGCGCGCCGGAGGGTGACGCGCCCGCCAAGACCTGCGGCATCCAGACGGGACGCGGCAGCGGTGAGCGCCGTGTCGTCCTGGTCGATGCCGAGAAGCGTGACGCCGGGGTGCGCGGCGAGGACTGCGGCCGCATGGCCGGCCCCACCGAGTGTGGCGTCGACGAAGACCCCGTCCGGGATGCCCCCGAAGACCTCGAGGATCTCGTCGAGCATGACGGGCGCGTGGGCGAACCCCGCGCTCATCGTGCATCCCTCGGTCCTCGGCAGCCTCCCGGACGGCAAGTGCTGCCCGGATTTCTCCCCGGTGCAGACGCGATGACAGCGGGCGGAGTTGGAGCTGACCACCGTGTCGTCCGGGAGACTGCCGAGGACCGAAGGCCCCCGGTGTGTTGTGCGGGAGTTGACGTCATGGCGAATCACGCGTCCGCTCCTGCGATCTGTTCGGTGCCCTCGAGCGCAATGCGCTCATAGCGGGCCGGATCCCAGATCTCGACGCGGTCGAACGAGCCGGCCACGACGATCCTGGAGTTGAGGGTGAGCCCCGCGTACGCGCGGAACTCCTCGGAGAGGTTGATGCGCCCCTGGGCATCAATCACCACTTCGACCGAGTTGAAGGCGAGTGCGCGCTGCTCCGCGCGGCTCATCTCACCCTTCTTGACCTTGTCGACCGCTTCCTGGCCGAGCAGCTCGAATGCCTCCGCGGTCATCACGTCGATGCACTTGTCGCGACCGAAGGCGAGGTAGCAGCGGGGCTCGAGACGGGGACGGTACGGCGCGGGCAGAGCAAGACGACCCTTTGGGTCGAGTTGCCTCTCGTGCGCCCCAACGAACACTTCTCCGCCTCCCCGACGGGGCGTCCACCGCCCTGTCAGGGTGTGACATTATCCCCACTGTTCCCCACTGTCAACCACTCATCCCCACTTTGCGCCACCAGTCCCCCCACGGCTCCCCACCAGGGCAGGCGGGAACAGGACCGGGAAGGACCCGGATGTGCTTGAAGGGCGGGCGGACTGGGCAGCCCGTCGTGCCGAGCGAAGGTTCAGCGCGGCAGTGCCGCGACGAGCGCGTCCAGCAGTTCCGCGCGCCCGAGCGGCGACAATGCCACGGGGACCTCCCGCACCGCAGAGGAGATCTCTGCGTCGGCAAAGCAGGGAGCGAAGTCGTCGGCGACGATGCGGTGATACACCACGCACTGCATGCGTGCGCCGTTGCGGCCCCGCCGCTGGCTGATGCCGACGAGCTTGGCGCCGCCCACGGTCACCTCCCCCGGCGCGAGGCCGGCGAAGCAGTACGCACGGGCGAGCACACCCGCGCGGAAATTCCCGAGGTGCACGACTGGCGCCTCGGTGGCCAGGGCAGGCCCGAGCACGGACGCGAACGCAGCGCCCACCCACCGCATGCTGGAGCTGACGTCGTCGACCCAGAGCTCGTCGTCGCGCGGGATGGTGATGTCGACCCACGTGGAGTGGTCGGGGTGCAGGTACACCGCACCCCCGCCGCTGCGCCTCCTCGCCACCTCGATGCCCAGACGGTCGGCAGCGGCCGCATCAAGGTCACCGGCCGGCTGCGTCGACCCGAGCACGATCACCGGGCGCGAGACCCTCACTGACCGGACCGCGCGCACGGGGTCGGGGTCAAGACCGTGGAACTCGCCCGCCGGCCCCTCCCAGTGCTCGATCCTCCAGTCGTTCACGGTCCGCTCACCCACGGCGGCATGCCGGGGCGCTCAACTCGCCTGCGCCAGGTAGGGCTTCCACTCCTCGGGCACCCTCGGCACCGCGAACACGATCCAGGAGAGCTCGCGCGGCGCACGCGGGTGGCTGTGGAGGCGCATGCCCGCCTCCTCCGGGGTCCTGTCCCGCTTGCGCAGGTTGCACGGACGGCAGGCCGCGATGACGTTCTCCCACACGTTCTTGCCGCCGCGCGAGCGCGGCAGCACGTGGTCGATCGAGTCGGCGGGGCCGCCGCAGTACCCGCACCGGTGGTCGTCGCGCGCGAAGACCGCGCGGCGCGACATCGCGGTGTGCCGGTTGTACGGGACCTTCACCACGTAGCGCAGCCTGATGACGAGGGGCGCGGCCATCGTCATCCGCTCCGAGTGAACGGTGGAGCCGTCGTCCTCGACGATGTCCGCCTTGTCGCAGAGGACGAGGCAGATGGCACGGCGGGATGACACGACGCTGAGCGGTTCGTACGTGGCGTTGAGTACGAGCGCGCTCCGCATGGTTATCTCCGCTCGCCCGCAGTACTGGCGGTGGTCATGCAGGAGGCATACGCGAGCAGGCGTCTCATCGCGCCCGCCTCGTTGATCTGTTCCATTCCCTGCACCATGTCAGATAGTCCACCACATCAACGGCGGATGCGCGCCGTCCGGCGCGGACCTCTCCCCCGCCGTACTGGGTAGTCAGACGGAACTCCATGTACGCCTCGCCCGGCAGGGGCAGGAACGGGGGCCTGCGCCACCAACCCCTGCGCGCCAGACGGAAGAGCTGGGCGACCGCCGTGGGCCACAGCCACGGCCGTGCCGCGACCACGCCGACAACACCCGGGGAGACGAGACCAGCGGACACCTTTCTCTGGCCGGCGGGCAGCACGTCAGCGGGCGACAGGTCAGCGGACGACATGGCCACAGGGTAGCCAGCACGCAGGCCGGCCGGGCCCGACCCCGCTTCCCGGTGCCGCCGGGTCAGCCGTTGTCGGTGTCGTTGCGCCGGATGCGCGGGGCGCGCAGGTTCTGCGCGAGGTCGCGTGCGCCCACACGACCGAGCATGCGGAGCTGGCTCTCGATGAGCAAGGTGAGCGCGAGCATGCCCGCGAACACGACGAACGCGAGCATGAAGTGGACACGCAGCGCGAGGACCATGCCCACCAGACCGACGACCATGCCGAGCACGGCCCGCTTCACGGTGCGCACCGCGCCGGCGTACATGCTCCCGGGTCCGGAGACCTTCTGGGCGAATCGCTCGTCGGTCTTCAGGTTCTCCTCGATCTCGCGGAGGATCCTCTGTTCTTCGTCTGACAACGGCACGGGACCAGTCTCTCACCGCCGCGGCCCGAAGGCAATGCGGGTCAACCGGTCTCGGGCCCGAACGGGGACTCCCCCGGGCGGCGGCGCTGCCCCATCACGCTCGCAGGACCGATCGCGCCGGACCCGAACTTGTCGAGGATGGAGTCCACCGTGCGGCTGGCCGCGGACCAGTCCCGCTCCAGGGCCTCCACCGGGTCGTCGTCCTCCTCGAACAGCCGCATCGGGGCCTCCGTTGCGAGCCCCAGCTTCTGGGCATGGACACCGAGGAGGCGGACACCCTGGGCGGGGTCGATGGTCGCGAGTGCCGGGGCGAGCGCCGCCACCATCGCCGGGCCCGACGTGACCGGGACTGCCGGCGTGACTGACCTGGTGACGGTCTCGAAGGACGAGAACTTCACCTTGAGCAGCATCGTCCCCGCGGCCACGCCGGCCGCCCTCGTCCTGCGCGCGACCGAGTCGCACAGCCTGACCAGCTGGGAATGCATCTCGTCGTGGGTGAGGAGGTCAACCGCGAATGTCTCCTCGTTGCCGATGGACTTTGCGATGCGCTCCGGCTCCACCGGCCTCTCGTCCACGCCGTGGGCCAGCCGGTGCAGGTGCGCACCGTGCGCGTCACCGATGACCCTGCGCAGCAGCTGCTCGTCCACCGAGGCGAGCTGCTCCACGGTGCGGATCCCGAGGTCGGCGAGCTTGGCCTGCGTCGCGGGCCCGACACCCCACAGTGACGCGACGGGCAGACGGTGCAGGAACGCGATCTCCTCCCCGGGCAGAACCTGATGGACGCGGAGACCCTCGTCCACACCGGCGTCAGTGGCGCGCGGCTTGGCGTGCTCGCTCGCCAGTTTGGCGAGGAACTTGTTGGGTGCGATCCCCACGCTGCACGAGAGCGACTCCTGCGCACGGACGGCCTCGCGCAGGTCCCACGCGATGCTCTCGGGGTCGCCGAGGAGCCTGCCCGCGCCGGTGACGTCGAGGAAGGCCTCGTCCACGGAGATCTGCTCGACGAGCGGCGTGAACGAGCAGAAGATGTCGTGCAGGCGCGCGCTGACCTCCAGGTAGAGACCCATGTCGGGCGCGACGAACACGGCGCCGGGGCAGAGTGCCCGCGCGCGCGACGATGCCATAGCCGAGTGGACGCCGAACCGCCTGGCCTCGTACGACGCTGCAGCGACCACTCCGCGCGCGGCGTCGCCACCCACGACGACCGGCAGACCCCGCAGCTCGGGCCTGCGGAGCAGTTCCACCGACACGTAGAACGCATCCATGTCCACATGGAGGATCGAACGCAACCCGGTCACAGCACCGCCGACGCTACTTCGTTCCCGCGCCGGCACGCCTACGATGCACTCCGTGACCGACCAGGAATCCCCGCTCTCCGCACTCCCGTCCGGCACCGCCCGGATCCTCGCATTCGTCGCGATCATCGTGACCGGCGCGGCGGGCGCGCTGATCGGGTACGGCACCGTCGACGTCCAGTGCAGCGGCGACTGCGGGCTCCCGCTGGGGCTCGGCATCCTCGTCGGTGCGGTCATGTTCGCCGGCGGCGCGGCGATCGTCGCGGTGCTCGTGCTGCGCGCGCTCGGCGAGTGGCGCGAGCTGGACGACGGTCGATGACCGCTCTCGTCGACGTCGCCGCCGCCCTCGCCCGGCGCGCCGGCCTCATTGCGATCGAGGGACGCCGCGGCGGCAACCTCGGCGAGTCCACCAAGTCCTCGCCGACCGACATCGTGACCAGGTACGACCGGCTGTGCGAGCAGGAGATCGTCGAGGGTCTCCTCGCCGCGCGCCCGGACGATGCGATTGTCGGGGAGGAGGGTGCCTCGCGGCCCGGGACCTCGGGCGTGTCGTGGCACATCGACCCGATCGACGGCACGGCGAACTACTTCTTCGGCCTGCCCACGTGGTCGGTGTCAGTGGGTGCGTGCGATGCCGACGGCCCGCTCGCGGGGGCGGTCTACCTCCCGGTGCTCGACGAGATGTTCACCGCCTCGCGGGGCGGGGGCGCGTTCATGAACGGCACGCGGATCTCCCCGCGCGGTGTCACGGCCGTCGCGGACGCACTCCTCGCCACGGGGTTCGGGTACGACCCGGCGGCGCGTGCCGCTCACGGACGGACGGTGGCGAACATGGTGGGCAAGGTGCGCGACATCCGCAGGCTCGGCGCGGCATCGGTGGACATGTGCTTCGTGGCGTGCGGCCGGCTGGACGCGTACCTCGAGGGCGGGCTCAACTCATGGGACATCATGGCCGCGCAGTTGGTCCTGACGGAGGCCGGGTGCCTCGTGACCGACTTCTCCGGCGGCCCGGTCTCGCCGGCCGAGGTCCTCGCGGCTGCGCCCTCGATCCACGGGGGCATCATGGAGCTTCACGACGCGGCGAGGGCACAGTGAACACGGCGTCCCGTCTGTGCAGGACGGAGGGAGACAGATGACGGCGGTGCTCGCGATCGACGCAGGGACGACGGGTGTGCGCACCCGGGCGGTCTACGACGACGGCCGGCCGGCGGTCTCCTCGTACCGGGAGTTCACCCAGCACTTCCCTCGGCCGGGTTGGGTGGAGCACGACGCGGCGGAGATCTGGGACGCGGTCGCTGCGACTCTCGCCGACGTCGCGGCGCGCACCGGCGACACGATCGCGGCGATCGGCATCACGAACCAGCGCGAGACGGTGGTGGCATGGGACAGGCGCACGGGCGTGCCGCTCGCCCGCGCGATCGTGTGGCAGGACAGGCGCACCGCCGGGAGGTGCGAGGAACTCGCACCTCACCTGCCCCTCGTGCGCCGCACCACGGGTCTCGTGCTCGACCCGTACTTCTCGGGCACGAAGGCGGCCTGGCTGCTCGCGAACAACGACATGCCGGCCGTTGAGCACGTCGCCATCGGCACGGTGGACGCGTGGCTCGTCTGGAAACTGACGGGCGGGCGGGAGTTCGCCACGGACCCCAGCAACGCGAGCCGCACGATGCTGTTCGACATCCGCTCGATGTCATGGAGCGGCGAGATGTGCGCGCTCCTCGGCGTGCCGGAACGCACGCTCCCCGAGGTGCGCCCGTCGAGCGGGCGGTTCGGCGTGACCTCGTCGGTCCCGGGCCTCCCGGACGGGATCCCCATCTCGGGCATCGCCGGCGACCAGCAGGCGGCACTCTTCGGCCAGGGCTGCACGACCGTGGGCATGGCGAAGAACACCTACGGCACCGGAAGCTTCGTCCTCTTGAACGTCGGGACGTCCTGCCCCGAACCCACTGACGGGATGCTCACGACCGTCGCGTGGGACCTCGGCAACGGGCCCGTCTACGCGCTCGAGGGCTCGATCTTCGTCACCGGTGCCGCCGCGCAGTGGCTGCGCGACGGCCTCGGCATCATCTCGGAGTCGTCGGAGATCGGCCCGCTCGCGGCCAGCGTCCCGGACACGGGCGGCGTGTACGTGGTGCCCGCGTTCACCGGGCTGGGCAGCCCGTGGTGGGACCCGTACGCGCGCGGCACAATCGTGGGCATCACGCGCGGGACGACGCGCGCGCACATCGCCCGGGCCGTCGTGGAGTCGATGGTCTTCCAGACACGCGACGCAATCGACGCGATGACGTCGGCCGGTGGTGTCGCGCTCGCCGAGCTGCGGGTGGACGGCGGTGCGTCCGTGATGGACGTGATGCTGCAGCACCAGGCCGACGAGCTGGGCGTGCCGGTTCTCCGCCCCGTCGACCACGAGACCACGGCACTCGGCGCCGCGTACCTGGCCGGCCTCGCCGAGGGCGTGTGGTCGTCCACGGAGGACACGCGCGCGATGTGGCGCCTCGACGCACGGTTCGAGCCGGGCCAGCCGAGCGGCCGGCACGACACGTGGCGCCGGGCGGTCGAGCGCTCGCTCGACTGGGCCCGCGACTGACGACGACGCGGACGCGACTTCCCGCCCTGATCCGGGCGCCGCGGCTCAGGCGGCGGTGGCGGCGAGGAGTGCGCTGCCGATCGCCCCTGCGCGGGGCCCGAGCTCTGCCGGGCGCACCGCCGGGTGCGGCCTGTTCTCGGAGGCGTAGAGCAGCTCGTCCAGCCACTTCGTCATCGCGGGGTGCACGACGGACCATGCATCCACGACTCCCCCGCCGCCCAC
>CAYXRQ010000021.1:0-11412 GCA_964466765.1 uncultured Bifidobacterium sp.
TCCTTGCGCACCTTCGCCGCGTTGACACCCGCCAGCTCGGCCAGCTGGTCACTGGAGATCTGCGTCGTGCCCTCGCCGACGAGGTCGGAGAGGATGCGAAGGTAGATGGGCAGCCGGCCGACGGCGGCTTCAGGAATTCGGCGGCGGGGGGAGTCCGTCATATGCGGACCCAACGCTATTGGGTCGGGCACCGAACGGTGAACTCCGTGGGGGCGCGCCTAGCCTTCAGCCCCGTGACATTGAACACCGCCCTCGCCGCGGTCTCCGGTCTGGTGTCCCTGGCGTTCGGGCTGGCCACCCTGGACCGCTGGACCCGCCGGCGGCGGCCGCATGAACTCGCCTGGACGGTGGCGATGGCTCTCTTCTTCATTGCGGCGATGAGCCTGTGGTGGGCCGAGGCACGGGGCTGGAGCGCACCCTCGTTCCGCATGTTCTTCGCGTTCGGCGCCGTCATCAACGTCCCCTGGCTCGCGCTCGGGACGGTCTACCTCCTCGCGGGACGAAGGGCGGGTGACGTGACGATGCGGGCGCTCCTCGTGTTCTCCGGATTCGCGCTCGGGGCAGTGGTCATGGCGCCGGTCAGCGGCGCGATCGACCCCGACGTGCTGCCCACAGGCAAGGAGCACTTCGGTGCGCTCCCGCGGGTCCTCGCCGCCGTCGGCTCGGCCGTGCCGGCCGTCGTCATCTTCGCCGGCGCGGCCTGGTCGGCATGGCGCGTCCTCAGGGGTGCGAACCCCGCTCTCACGTCCGCGGCGGTGCGCAACGTCACGTCCGCGCGGCGCCTGGCACTCGGCAACGTGCTCATCGCCGCCGGGGCGGCGGTCCTCTCGGCGAGCGGCACCTTCGCCGGCCGGCTCGGCGCCGACACCTCGTTCGCGGTCACGCTCTCCGTGGGCATCAGCGTGCTCTTCGCGGGCTTCCTCGTGGCCAGCAACGCCACGTCGCCGCGGAGACCGGCTCAGCGCAGCGAGTAGCGCTGCAGTTTCCCCGTCATGTTGCGGGGCACCTGCGGGACGAACAGCACCTTCGAGGGGCACTTGTAGCGCGCCAGGTGGCGGCGGCAGTGGTCGACGACGGCGTCCTCGTCGAGATGCGTGCCGGGACGCAGCACCACGTACGCACGGACCGCCTCGCCCGTGTGCGGGTGCGCGGTGCCGACGACCGCGGCGTCGGCGATGTCCGGGTGCGCTGTGAGCACTTCCTCCACCTCCGCGGGGTACACGTTGAACCCGGAGACGATGACGATGTCCTTCGCGCGGTCGACCATGAAGATGTGCCCGTGCTCGTCGGCCACCGCGATGTCACCGGTGCGCAGCCACCCGTCCGGCGTGAGCACCCGTGCCGTGGCCTCGGGGTCGTTCAGGTACCCGGCGAACACGTTCGGCCCGCGGACCCAGATCTCCCCGCTGTCCCCCACGTACGCGTCGTCACCGTTCTCGTCGACGATCCGCACCTCGACACCCGGGATCGGCCTGCCGATAGAGCCCGGCGTGAACGGCATGTCGATCGAGGTGGTGACCACGGGAGAGGCCTCCGTGAGGCCGTAGCCCTCGAGCACCTGCAGGCCGAAGCGCGAGCTCAGCGAGTGGATCACCTGTTCCGGCAGTTTCGCCGCGCCGGAGAGGGCGAGCCGCACGCCGGCGAACGCGTCCGCGGGCAGGTCGAGCATCTGGTTGAGCGCCATCCAGATGCTCGGGGCGCCGAGCATCACCGTGATGCCGCGCTCCTTGATCGTCTCGATGGTGCTCACGGGGTCGAAGCGCTGGACGAGCACGATGGTCGCACCGGCGGCGAGCGTGTTGCACAGCATCACGTTCAGCCCGAAGATGTGGTACATCGGCAGCACTCCGAACGTGACGTCATCCGGTGTCATGTGCTCGACGACGGTGGCCTGCTCGATGTTGGAGAGAAGGTTCCCGTGCGTGAGCACGGCGGCCTTCGGCGAGCCGGCGGTGCCGCTGGTGAACATGTAGGCCGCGGGGGCGGACGGCTCGACGTCCACGGTCCCGGCCGACTGGTCGCTCGCGAACACCTCGTCGAGTGTGTGCGCACCCTCGATGCCGTGCCCCTCGGTGGCCATCACCGCTCGCACGCCGCGCCGCGTGTCGCCCGTGACCTGCGACCAGGTCGCGAGCGCCGACGGCTCGATGACCGCCACGGCGGGCTGGACCACGAGCAGTTCCTTCTCGATCTCCGGTGCGGGGCTGGTCGGGTTGAGCGGGGCGACCACGGCACCCAGACCGACCGCGGCGAGGTACGAGATGACGAAATACGGGGTGTTGCCGCACATCAGCGCCACGCACTCACCGGGCTGCAGCCCGAGCGAGACGAACTCGGCGCGCAGGGCCGCGACCTGGCGGCGGAGCTCGCCGTACGTGGTCGCGCGGCCGTGGCTGATGAGCGCCGTCTTGTCCGCAGGATGCCCGTCGATGATGCGTGCGAGGTTCACGGCCGGTCCTTGCAGGTCAGAGGAGCAGGAGATTGACGATCCCCGCCGCGAGGATCGCCCCCAGGAGCAGGGCGATGGTCAGGGTGGTCGCGGGGCGCATGCGCTCAGCCTAGTGAGCCACCGGATCGCAGAGTGACGGACGTCGGTGCCGGTCCTTCGCCCCTGTACAGGTACACCGCGTCGCCTGCCTGCAGGCGGAGTGCGGCGGCGGCAGAACCCCTGTCGACGGCGAGTGCCACCATCCCGTAGGAGTCGACCACGGCGCCGATCGCTCCCTCGTCGAGTGCGGCGAAGTGCGTCTCCAGCCTGACGCTGCGCACGTCGTCACCGACGACCGCGCGCATCACCGGCCCGATGGAGGCCACGTCGGATGGGCCGATGTTGAGCTGGCAGTTGCCGTAGTGGTCAACCCACGTGACCTCACAGCGCAGTCCCTCGCCGTATGCCGGGTGCGTCTCCGGCGACGACAGCGGCACGAGCCCCGGCATCAGCAGCGCGGGGTCGATCTCCTCACCGGTCTCCTCGATGGAACCTCCGTTGCAGAGGTGCGCGGCGACGGGCGCGAACACGTCGCGGCCGGCGAACGTGGCGCCGGGTGCCTCTAGGTGGAGCTCCGTGTTCGTCAGCACGAACGCGCGCTCCGCGCCGCCCGCCATCGCGGCGGCCGGCGGGAGGAGTCCGTTGTCGGGCCCTATGAGGACACCGTTTCCTCCGGCGACCTCGATCGCGACCGGGCGCCGCGACGAACCGACACCGGGATCCACGACGGCGAGGATCACGCCCGCGGGCACGTACTGGATCGCGCGGGCGAGCGCGAGGGAACCCCACCTCACGTCGAACGGCGGCACACCGTGGGTGATGTCGGTGATCCGCACGTGCGGCGCGAGATCAGTGATGACGCTCTTCAGCACGCCGACGAACTCGTCATCGAGCCCGTAGTCGGTGAGCAGCGCGACGTGGGTGTGCATGCGGTTCACGATAAGGCTGCGCGAACACAACGGAGGAAAACGAAAGGGCCGGTGCCAACCCCCCGACGGCACCGGCCCTTTCGGCGCTGCTCATTGCTGAGCGCGACTCCCGGCGACGGTTTCCCGGCTCCGGTGACCTGGGTCACAGAATACATACCGGCGCCTGCAAGGCAAAACCTTGTGGCGGTTTTTTTCGGCGGTCCTAGCGGCCCATTTCGGCACTGCGGGCCGCCGCCGCGCGGACGGCTTTGTGAACCATCGCACGAAGTCCGTCGTCCTCGAACACGGAGAGGCCGGCGAACGTGGTGCCGTTCGGCGAGGTCACTTTCTCGCGCAGGGTCGCGGGCGAGTCGGGTGACGAGGCGAGCAGGGCGCCGGCACCCTTGAAGAGCTGGCGCACGAGCGCATCGGCCACGTCCGGGGGCAGGCCCTCCTCGATGGCGGCGGCAAGGAGGCACTCGGCCACGAGGAAGAGGTACCCGGGGCCGGAACCGGCGACCGCCGTGACGGCGTCCATCTGGGACTCGGGGACCCGCACCACGAGACCGACGGCGGAGAGCACGCGCTCGGCCCACGCGAGGTCTTCCTCCGTGCACAACTCGCTGCCCGTGATCGCGGTGGCGCCCTCACGCACGAGGGCGGGCGTGTTCGGCATCGCGCGGACGACGGCACAGTCCGGGCCGGCGGCGTCCTGCAGGGTCGACGCGCTGATCCCGGCCGCGATCGAGAGAGCCCTCGGCGTGCCGAGCGCGGCCACCTGGGCGCACACGGCCGCGGCGTCGCCCGGCTTCACCGCGATGACCGCGCCGTTGCCCGCGACGGTCTCGCTGCTGGTGCGCACCCCGAACTGCCGCTCCAGCGCGGCCCGTTTCGTCGCGTCGAGCTCCACGACGACGATGCCGGCGGGGTCCCACCCGGCGGCCACGAGGCCCCCGAGGAGGGCCGAGCCCATGTTCCCCCCGCCGATGAGGACGAGCTCGTTGGTTGCTCCTGCCATGGGACGAGACTAACTGCGTGCACGCCGCGCGGGCGGGGGCATTGCGCCGTGTCCGAGCGGGGCTCAGTCGGCGAAGCGGCTGGCGAACCCGATGCGGATGATCGAAGGGAACACCTGCTCGACCGTGGAGTACAGCGTGCCGATGATGCGGTCGACCTCCTGCTCGGTGACCGCCGGGATCGGCAGCTCACCGCGGAGGAACACGGCGTCCTCCACCCCGATGGAGAAGTGGGCACCGACGAGGCGTTCGTTGCGGCGCAGCAGGTTCTCCCACAGCACGTCCGCGTTCTCCTCCGGGTGGGGCATCACGTAGGTCTCGTAGCGGAGCGTGCGCTGGCCGAGCGTGATCCACACGGTCGTGTACTCCTTCTCCACGCCGCGCATGCGCACGTACCACCGGTGCTCGTTCGCCTCGCCCCGGTCGATCGCGAGGATGATGCCGTCGCGTGCCGCGAATCCCGCCAGCCACTCGCTGATGCGACGGTCGAGGAGCTCGATCTCCGGGTTGCCGTACAGCTCGCTCACGGCACTCCTACTTGCAGACGACGCGGTCGCGGGCGGCGAGGTCCGCGTAGACACGGCGCAGCCTGGCCGCGGCGAATGCCCACGTGTACCCGCGGGCGCGCTCTGCGGCGGCACGGGACATCGCGGCGGCGAAGTCTGTGTCCGTGACGATGCGGCCGATGTGCGAGGCGAACACGTCCGGGCGCCGGTCCGGCACGAGGAATCCGGTGCGGCCGTCCTCCACGATCGTGAGCAGGCCGCCGACGGCGTTCGCCACCACGGGCGTTCCGCACGCGGCGGCCTCGAGCGCGACCAGGCCGAAGCTCTCGCTGCGGCTGGGCACCAGCACGACGTCCGCGGCGCGGTAGTAAGTGGAGAGGATGTGATGGGGCTGGGGCTCCACGAAGCGGACCTGGCCGCCCACGCCGAGCCCGTCAATGAGAGCACGGACGCGGGCGAGTTCCTTCTCGCCCTCCTCGCCGGAGGCGCCGCCCACGATGAGGAGGATCGCGTCGCGACGGCCCAGCTCGGCGAGCGACTGGACCGCGACGTCGACACCCTTCAGCGGCTGGATGCGCCCCACGAAGAGCAGGACCGGGCCGTCACCCAGCCCGAGCGCATGCCGTGCACCGCCCTTGTCGCCGGGGGCGAAGAACGCATGCTCGACGCCCGGCGAGACGATCTCGATGTTCCCGGGCGGGTTGCCGTACAGCTCCGTGAACTGGCGCTCCTCCTCGGTGCAGGACACGCAGATGGCGTCGCTGCAGCCGATGATCTCGGTCTCGGCCTTCTCCCGCTGGGCGCTCTCCGGGTCCCCGCCGAGGGCCTTCACGCGGGCGAACGTGTGGAAGGTGTTCACGAGGGGGACGTCCAGCTCGTGCTTGATCGAGTGGCCGCTGACCCCGGAGAGCCAGTAGTTGGCGTGCACGACGTCGGTGCCGCCGGAGCGCTGGATGTGGTCGACCACGCGGTCCGTGAACTCGGGGATGATCCCGGGCAGGTCGGCCTTCGGCATGTCAACGTCACCGGCACGGACGTGGACGATCCGGTGGTTCGGCTCGACGAGCACCTCGGCGGGAAGGTCGTCGCGCCAGGCGCGGGTGTAGGTGGTGCAGTCGACACCGGCATGGGCCATGGCCGACACGAGCTCGCGCACGTAGACGTTCATGCCGCCGCCGTCGCCCACGCCCGGCTGGGCGAGGGGCGAGGTGTGGAGGGAGAGGACCGCTACTCGTTGCACGCGGTGGTCAACCTATCCAGCAGAGGCAGGATTCCCGTCTGCCGGGCCGCCGCCCTGCTGCTCGTTGGCCGAGACGAAGGTCCTGTACACGGACAGGAGGCTCTGGCGCTGCTCTGCGGTGAGCTTCTCGTCGTTCATGATCGCCTCGGGCACCGAACTCGCGGCGGGCGGGGTCCCGTCCAGGATCCCGGCGCGCACGTACAGGCTCTCGGCCGAGATCTCGAGCGCGCGGGCGATCTGCTGGAGGATCTCCGCGGACGGCTTGCGGATGCCGCGCTCGATCTGGCTGAGGTACGGGTTCGACACGCCGGCAGAGCGCGCGAGGTCACGGATGCTCTGCTGGGCGTTTTCGCGCTGCTGGCGGATGAACTCCCCCACGTCGTGGAGACGGTCTGCGGGGTTGCGCGGCATCAGGACTTCTTGTCGCCCGGTGCATCGGACACGACGGCGCCCGCACCGCCCGCCTCGCGGACGCGGCGCACGACCTCAGCAGTGAGCGCATCGATGCGCTCGAACATCTCGTGACGCTGGCGGCTGCACTCGCGCTCGAACATCCCGAGCGCATCGGAGAGGGCACCGAGCGACCTGTCGTCGAGCGTGTCCATGTTCTCGAAGCCATGGGAGTCGCACAGCTCGTCGAGCTGCTGGAGGAGCGGGTGGTCGGTGGGCACCTCGGTCTCGCGCGGCGGCCGTGCGCTGCCGCCGCCGTGCTGCTGCCCGAACACCTCGGCGAGGCGGTCCGCAAGGGGCATCACCGGCGCATCGGACCCGCCCGCGCGGCGGCGCTCCTCGTCGGAGACGAGGTCGAGGCGTCCCTGGGCCAGGCGCCTCACGAAGGAGACGATGTCCTCCTCGCGCTGCAGCGCCGTGCGCTCGGCGCGGATCCCCGCGAGCGTCTGGTTGTCCTCGGCCATCACGTCCCTCCGCTGACTGGCGGCAGCACCGCCACCTCATCTTTGTCGGACACGGGATGGTCTCGCGGGACTTCCTCGCCGTTCACCCACACCTTGCTGGTCGCCAGCACGTCGGAGAACCCGGAGCCGAACCGCGCGGTTGCGGCATCGAGGACCTCGGAGACGGTGGCGCCCGCGATCTCCGCCGACGGCATCCCGGCCGCCTCGCGGGCGGCGGCGAAGAGTCGGAGCACGGCCACGGGCGAAGCGTACCCGTGGGTCACTCGACGGTGATCCCCGCGGGACCCGCGTCGAACCTGCCGATGACCGTGAAGCCGGCGTCCACGAGCGACGGCACGGCGCCGCGGTCGACCGCGGCGAGCAGCCCGCCCGACGTCTGGGGGTCCATGCACAGTGCGACCGACGCGTCGTCAGCGTGCACGGTGATGTGCCCGTCCACGTACGAACGGTTGCGGGGGTCGCCGCCCGTGCGCGTTCCCGCTGCCGCGATGCGCCGCGCCCCGTCGTACGTGGGCAGTGCCGGGGTGTCAATCGTGAGGTGCACCGACGACCTGTCGGCCATCTCCCACCCGTGCCCGGCCAGCCCGTACCCCGTCACGTCGGTGACTGCGTGCACCGCGTCGCCGGCGGAGCGCAGCACCTCCGCCGCGGTGCGGTTGATGCGGCGCATCCCGGCGATCGCCGTCCTCTTCTCTGAGTCGGTGCCGGCCGCGGTCACGAGCCCCGTGCCGAGGGGCTTCGACAGGACCGCGATGTCGCCGGGACGGGCACCGGACTTGCGGAAGACCCGCCGCGGGTCGACCACGCCCTGGACCGCCATACCGAACACGGGCTCCGGGTTGCGGATGGTGTGCCCGCCCGCCACGGTCCCGCCTGCCTCTGCGACGACGGCGGCAGCAGAGGCGAGGATCTCGGCGATGACCTCCCGCGGGAGGTCCTCGGGGAATGCCGCGATGTTCACCGCGAGGACGACACTGCCGCCCATCGCGAACACGTCGCTGCAGGCGTTCGCCGCCGCGATCGCCCCGAAGTCCGAGGGGTCGTCCACCAGAGGTGGGAAGAAGTCGGTGGTGCTGACGAGGGCGAGGTCGTCCGTGAGGCGGTACACCGCCGCGTCGTCGAACGGCGCGAGGCCGACGAGGAGTGAGGGGTCCATTCCGGGCGGCAGGTCATCCACGAGACCGGCAAGGAGCGACGCGCCCCACTTGGCAGCGCACCCGCCGCACGACGTCCACTCGGTGAGCCTGACGACGCCGGTTGCGTCGCGATGCGTCCCCTCGCCGCTCATGCGCGCACGGTACTAGGTTCGGCACCCGTGACGGCACAGCGGGAGGACGCTGCGAGACCCCCTTCGGTGGATTCACTCGCACGGCGGCTCGCGGAGAGCCATGCGCTCCCGCATGCGGTCCTCGTCGACTGCGCGCGGCGGGCGGTCTCCGCAGGATCGCCCGACCCCACCGCGGAGGCGGACCGTCTCGCGTCCGTGTTCGCGCGGTCGCTCGTGGGCGACGTCATCAACGCGACCGGCGTGCTGCTGCACACCAATCTCGGCCGTGCGCCGCTGCCATTGCACACGAGCGGGCGCGCGACGAACCTGGAGTTCGACGTCACGACGGGCATGCGCGGCTCGCGCCACGCGGCGGTGTCGTCGCTCGTGTCGGTGCTGACCGGCGCGGAGGCTGCCGTCGTAGTCAACAACAACGCGGCCGCGGTGATGCTCGTGCTCGCCGCACTCGCGGACGGGCGCGACGTCGCGGTGTCACGCGGCGAGAGCGTGGAGATCGGCGGCGGGTTCCGCATCCCCGACGTGATGGAGCAGTCAGGCGCGCGCCTCGTTGACGTCGGCACGACCAACCGCACGCGCGTTGCTGACTACGAGAAGGCCGTCGCCTCGGATCGCCACGACATCGCCCTCGTGATGAAGATCCACCCCTCGAACTTCTCGGTCGAGGGCTTCGTGTCCTCGGTCTCCGTGGCCGAGCTCGCCGGGGTCGGGGCTCCGGTGGTGGCTGACATCGGCTCGGGGCTGCTCGACAGCACCTGCCCGTGGCTCCACGGCAGGATGCCCGCCGTGCCGCAGTTCCTCGCGACGGAGCCGGCGGCACGCCAGGCACTCGCCGACGGCGCGGGCCTCGTGACCTTCAGCGGCGACAAGCTGCTCGGCGGCCCGCAGTGCGGGATCATCGCCGGCCGTGCGGACCTCGTCGCGGCGTGCGCCGCGCACCCCTTGATGCGCGCCCTGCGGCCGGGCGGGCACACGCTGCAGCTGCTGCAGGCGGCACTCATGTCGCTCGCGGCGCGCACCGCGTGCGACGACATCCCCTTCTGGCGGATGCTGGCCGTTCCTGTCGACGAACTGCGTGCCCGCGGTGCCGCCATCGTGGCCGCGGCCGGACGGGGCACGGTCACCGACACCACCGCACTCGTCGGGGCGGGTTCCGCGCCCGGCACGTCGCTCCCGTCCGTTGCTGTCGCGCTGGACGGCGACGCCACCGCGCGCCTGCGCGCGCTGCCGGTGCCCGTGGTGGCCCGCGTCGACAGGAACGTGACCCTCCTCGACCTGCGCACTGTCGACCCGGCGGACGACGACGCCGTGGCCGGGGCCGTGCGCACCCTCTGAGCACATGCCCGTCATCGCCACGGCCGGGCACGTCGACCACGGGAAGTCCTCCCTCGTCCGGGCGGTCACCGGGACGGACCCGGACCGCCACGAGGAGGAGCAACGGCGCGGGATGACGATCGACCTCGGCTTCGCCCACGCGACGGCCCCGGACGGCACCGTGCTCAGCTTCGTGGACGTGCCGGGCCACGTCGACTTCGTGCGCACGATGATCTCGGGCGTCAGTGCGGTGTCGTGCGTGCTGTTCGTCGTCGACGCCGCGGAGGGCTGGATGCCCCAGTCCGCCGAGCACATGGGCATCGTGAACGCCCTCGGCATCCGGCGGGGGGTGCTCGCCGTCACGAAGTGCGACAAGGTGGACCCCGCCACCCTCCAGGCGTGCATCGCGGACGTCACCGCACGCACACCGAAGATGCAGTGGGACGCCGTGGTCGCCACCTCCGTCCCGGAGAACCGCGGGATCGACGAACTGGTCACTGCTCTCGCCGCGTCGTCGCGCGGCGCCGCGGTGCACACCGACCCCCTCGGCCGCGTGCGCCTCTTCGTGGACCGGTCCTTCTCGCTGCGCGGGGCGGGCACCGTGGTGACCGGGACTCTCGAGGGCGCCCCGCTCGCAGCGGGAGCGCACCTGACCGTGGTGCGCACGGGTGCACGCGTGCGCGTACGGCAGGTGCAGACCCACGGCAGTGTGGTGAACGAGGCCGTGCCGGGATCGCGCTGCGCCCTGAACCTCCCCGACACCGAGGTGGCATCGCTCGAGCGCGGCGACGTGATCGTGGAGGAGGGTCGCTGGCACCTGACTGGCGTCTTCGATGCGCACGTCGAGATGCTCGACAGTGCCGGTGCCGCCGCGAAGGTCACCACGCGCGGCGGGTACGTGCTGCACGTCGGCTCGTCACACCAGGAGGCGCACCTCCGTCTCGCCGCACCGGGTGCGCTGCGCCCGGGCGAACGGGCGCACGCGCGACTCCGGTTCCGGGTGCCGCTGCCGCTGACGCCCGGCGACAAGTTCGTGCTGCGCGACACGGCATCGGGAACGACGGTCGCGGGCGGCACCGTCGTGGACGTCGCACCGCGGGGAAGCGTGGCGTCGGCCGCTGCCGGCGGGTCCGCCACGGAGCGCCTCGCGCGCCGCGGCTGGGTGGGAATCGACGAGGCACGGCGGATCACCGGGACACCGGTGGAGGAGACCGTCCCGGGATGGTGGGCGTCACCTGCACATCACGCCGCGGATTCAGAGAGGCTCCGCGGGATGCTCGCGGCAGGAGCCGTGGACCTGGCGTCGCTCACGGACGTCGAGCGTGCCGTCGTCACCTCACTCGAAGGCGTCACGGTCGAGCGCGGCACCGCACGGACGGGCGCACGCGACCCGCTGCTCGACCACCCGTACGTGGCGAGGTTCCGTGGCGCGCCGCTCGACGGCGGCTCGACGGCGGGTCTCGACCGTGACGTGATCCGCAGGCTCGTGCACGCCGGGATCATCTGGGAGCACGACTCGATCGCGTTCCACACCGACGTCCTCGAGTCACTGCGACCGGCGCTGGCGGCGCTGTGGGCGGAGCACCCCGCGGGCTTCCTCATCCGTGACCTCGCCGGCGCGCTCGGCATCTCGCGCAAGTGGGCGGTGCCGCTCGCCGAGTGCCTGGACAGGATGGGGCTCACCAGGCGCACGGGTGACGTGCGGCTGCCCGGCCGGCTCGTGCGCGGACGGGACTGAGAC
>CAYXRQ010000022.1:0-11326 GCA_964466765.1 uncultured Bifidobacterium sp.
AGCGGGGTCTCCCCCACGTGCTCGGTGACCAGCCGGTGCACGCCGAGCCGCAGTGCCAGGGCGAGCGTACGGCACTCCCCCTGCGAGGCAGTCAGGCGGGCGGTCATCCCCTTCAGCCCGATCTCCAGGTCGTCGCGGTGCGGACCCACGGTGGACACCCCGCGCCGCACGTCATCGGACCGTGATGCCGCGAGTGCGGCGGCGAGACCGCCGTCGCGGCGCCACTCGGGCTCGTAGACGAGGTCGATCGGTGTGGGCGCCCCGGCCAGCACCTCGTACGCGGTGACCACGTGCGGGGTGAGGCGCGCCACCAGGGTCGCCCGGGCGTGGCCGAGCCTGTCCCCCACCTCGGCGAACTTCTCGTCCCACACGTCGAGCGTCATCTCGGTGTCCGCGGTGAGGCGGCCGGCCGCCTGCTTCAGCAGCACGTTGCGCTGGCGCACCACTCGGTCGACCTCCATGCACAAGGCGTCGTTCTTGACGGCTAGCGCCACGAGTGCGTCGTCCATCAGGCCGCGGCGCTCCGCCGGGCCGCCCGTGACGAGGTCGAGGTCCGTGGGGGCGAACACGGTGGTGCGCACCACGCCGAGCAGCTCACGGATGCGCGGCAGACGCTGCTTGTTGACCAGCACCCTGTTGCGGCCGGCCCTGTTGATCTCTGCCTCCACGAGGATCTCCCGGCCGTCGTCCTGGCAGATCTCGGCCCGCACGTACGCGGAGTCGGCGCCCAGCCGCACGAGCGCGTCGTTCGGGGCGCCGCGGAAACTGCGGAGTGTGGCGAGGTAGCTCATGGCCTCGGCCAGGCTGGTCTTGCCCTGTGCGTTGTCCCCCACCACGGCGGTCACGCCGGTGGACAGTTCGATCGTCTCGCGCGCGTAGTTGCGGAAGTCGGTGAGCTCGATGCGGCGGATGACCACACGACCCCCGATCTCAGAGACGCTGCGGCATCAACAGGTAGAGGTACGTGTCGTCACCGACCGGCTTGATGATCGCCGGCTTCGTGGGGAGGCTTGTTGCGATCGACACTTCCTCGGTGCCGCACGCGTCGACGCCGCCGGCCAGGTAGTCGGCATTGAACGCCACCGTGATCTCCTCGCCGGTGAACTGGGCGTCGATGTCCTCCACGCTGGTCGAGCCGTCGGGCAGTGTCACGGTGAGGCGCGCGCCCTCCTTCGACATCTGGATGCGCACGGGTGCGGTCTCCGAGGCGAGCACGCCGGTGCGGCGCAGTGCGTCGAGGATCTCCTCGCGGTTCACGACCGCGATGTTGGTGGAGTCCTTCGGGATGATCCCGAGGTACGGCGGGTACTGCGCGTTGATGAGCCGCGTGGACAGCGTCATCGTGGGCGTCTGGAACGTGGCTTCGGTGTCGCTGAAGCGCACGTTCACCTCGTCACTGATGTCGAGGAGGCGCTGCAGTTCGTTGAGTGCGCGGCTGGGGATCAGGAACTGGTCGATTGAGCCGGCCGACCCCCCGGGGAGGTCGCGCATCGCCATGCGGTACCCGTCGGTGGCCACGAGACGCAGCCCCGCATCGGTCGACGTCATGAGCACCGCGTTCAGATGGTGCTTCTGCGGTTCCTTCGAGGCGGCGAGCACGACCTGGCCGAGTGCGTGCTTGAAAACGTTCGACGAGATGGTGATGGCATCGCCCGTGGGCGGTGTCATGCGCGGGAACTCGATCGCGTTCAGTGTGGGGATGGTGAACTGCGAACGTCCTGCACTGACCGTGGCGACGTCGCCGGCAATCTCGACAGTTACCTTGCCCTGCGGCATCACGCGGACGATGTCGTTCAGGATCCGTGCACTCACGAGAGCCTGGCCGTCCGTGTCGCCGCCGACCGTCAACTGGAACTGGATCGCCACGTCGTTGTCCGTGCTGGACAGCACGAGCATGTCGCCGGTGAGGTTCATCTTCACGCCGGCGAGTGCCGGGGTGCCCGCGTTGCGGGTGCTGGCGATGCGGGCAAGGGCCCCGAGTGCCTCGGCGAAGATGCCCTGTTCACTTCTGAATTTCATGATGCTCTCTGGGGTGTGCGGCGAGCTGACGCAGTCGCGTCGATCTCGGGCGAGTGTATTTCGTGGCGACCACCACAGCCGAGAGGTGTGTCAATCAAGACAATGGTGGTAATAGGTGCTGTGGATTGTGGAGAAGGTGCCTCCGGACCAGGCCGGTGCTGGATCGGCCATGTGTGCGGCCGGGTCATGGTTCCCACAGATTGCAGGAGTGGTATTCGGCCGCGTGTGGACAGGGGCAGGTTTGTCCACCTGCGTCCACTGCCCGTGCACACCTGAGTCCCCATGACGTCCACAGCCGGATCAGGAGTTCTTGATCCGGGTGATGATGTCGGTGACCTGGTCGAACGTGGCCTTGTGCTCGCGCATCATCCGCTGGGTCTTGTCGACTGCGTGGATGACCGTTGTGTGGTCGCGACCACCGAAGAGCCGGGCGATGGCCGGGTAGCTGAGGTCGGTGATGTCACGGAAGACGTACATGGCGATCTGGCGGGCGGCGACCAGCGGGCGCTGGCGGCTTTTGCCCTTCAGGGCCTCCACGGAGAACCCCAGGTACCCCGCCATCTCGGCGAGGAGCTCTTCGTCCGTGCGGCTCTTGGCCGGCCCGGCCAGGAGGTCGGCCAGTTGGGCCTCCGCCATCTCGACCGTCGGGGTCTCCCGGGTCAGGTTGGCGTAGGCAGCCACCCTGATGAGGGCCCCCTCCAGTTCGCGGATGTTGGAGGTGATGTTCGAGGCGATGAACTCCAGGACATCGGCCGGCAACGGGGTGTTGTCCCGCTCGGCCTTGTTGCGCAGGATCGCCAGGCGGGTCTCCACGTCCGGGGGCTGGATGTCCGTGATGAGACCCCAGCGGAACCGGCCGCGTAGGCGGTCCTCCAGGGTCGGGATGGCGTCCGGGGTGCGGTCAGAGGAGATGACGATCTGCTTGTTGGCCCCGTGGAGACTGTTGAAGGTGTGGAAAAACTCCTCCTGGAGGCCTTCCTTGCCCTCGATGAACTGGATGTCGTCGATGAGCAGGACGTCCACGTCGCGGTACCGCCGCTTGAACGCCGCGGTGGTGTTCGTGCGGATCGCGTCGACGTACTCGTTGAGGAAGGTCTCGGTCGAGACGTAACGGACCTCGTAGTGGGCGTAGTGCGCGTGCACGTACCAGCCGATGGCCTGCAGCAGGTGGGTCTTGCCCAGACCGGCGGAGCCGTAGATGAAGAGAGGGTTGTACGAGCGACCGGGGGTCTCGGCGACACGGAGGGCAGCGGCCAGCGCGAACTGGTTGGAGGCGCCCTTCACGAAGTTCTCGAACGTGTAGCGGGGGTTCAGGCCCACCGCGGAACCCTTGCCGTTGTTGGGGATTTCGCTCACCGTCGGTGTCTCCAGCGGGGCAGCATCCGGGAGGTCCGTCACGTTCTCGGGAGCGAGCTCTGACACCTCGATGACGAGCTGGCGCTCGCTCTCGCCGATCTCGTCGAGCGCGTCGATCACCAGGGGGCGGAAGGTGGTGGTGATGCGGTCGCGCACGTGGGCGTTCGGGACACTGAGGACGAGCTCGTCGTCGTTGCTCGCGAGGGCGACCACGTCGTTGAAGGTCGAGTACCAGACCCCTTCGGACACCTGTGCCTTCAGTAGTTGCGCTGTCGCATTCCAGACAGCTTCGTAGTTACTCACTGGACTCCGCCTCCCTCGTGTCCCCAGCACTATCCACAGGCTGTGGACGGTGCCCCGGCAGGTTCTGCTGGGATGGGTGACCGTAGCAGGGTTGTGGATATGTCCAAAAAGCCGTGCGGGGACACGAAAACAGCACGTGGGCCGGCCCCCGCGGGACCCCAACTTTCATGTCCGGAGGAGTGGTGGAGGGGGGTCCCGTGGCCTAGCCTTGGGAGTCCGTCTGATGCGCGCGCATGGCGAGCAGCAGGCTCACACCCAGACAGTCCTCTCCCACCCGGAGCTTTCACCAAGGAGGCGCGATGAAGCGCACCTTCCAGCCCAACAATCGTCGCAAGGCTCGCAAGCACGGCTTCCGTGCCCGCATGAGCACCCGCGCCGGCCGTGCCGTCCTGAAGTCCCGCCGGGCCAAGGGCCGCTACCGTCTCAGCGCTTGATCGGCCGCATCCAGAGCCGTTCCGTCTTCACCCGCGTCCGCGCTGAGGGCGTGCACATGCGCTCTGGTGTCTTGTCCTGCACCATGGTCCTCGATTCCACCCTTGCCCAGCCCCTTGTCGGCTATGCCCTCGGCCGGTCGTACGGCTCAGCCGTGAGCCGGAACAGGCTGCGCCGGCAACTTCGTGAACTTGTGAAAACCCGTGAAACCCTTATGCAGCCTGGGGTGTACGTCTTCGGGGCCAGTCCCCGTGCCGCCACGGCGTCGTTCGAGCGACTCGGTCGCGATCTGGATGCCCTCCTCGCCAAGACCGCCACAGCGGGAGCCAAGTGATGTGCTCTGACATCGCCCCGCAGGTCACCCACACCCCCGTCCAGCGCGTGATGCTGCGGGCCATCCGTCTGTACCAGACCGCCCGGGAGGGCCGTCCCTCCCCCTGCCGTTTCTGGCCCACCTGTTCGCACTACGGCTACGAGGCCATCGAGACCCACGGCGCCGCCCGCGGGGCCTGGTTGACCCTGCGCCGACTCCTGCGTTGTCGCCCCTTCGGCCCCTCCGGGGTCGACCCTGTCCCCGACCCCCGACCCGGTCGCTAGAAAGGAATCCCCGTGTTCACACCCTTTGCCTGGCTTGTCGACACCTTCTACAGCTGGACCCACAACTACGCGATCGCCCTCGGCATGGTCGCTGTGGCCGTGATGCTCCTCATCACCCCCCTGACCCTGAAGAGCACCAAGGGCATGCTCGAGATGCAGCAACTGCAGCCCGAGATGAGGAAACTCCAGAACCAGTACCGGGGTGACCGTCAGAAGCTGAACGAAGAGATGATGAAGCTCTACCAAGAGCACAAGATCAACCCTCTGGCCTCTTGCCTGCCTCTGCTGGCCCAGATGCCGGTGTTCATCATCATGTTCCGGGTCATCCACGGCCTCACGTACATCCCCGCAGGCGGCAACGGATTTGCACCCAAGTACATCTCGGAGACCTCGGAGCTGTACCAGTCCCTTGTGGGCAAGACCCAGATGAATGCGTTCGGCCTGGACCTGGCCAGGTCCCCTCTTGAGGTCATTCAGTCGGGCTTTGTCGACGGGCTCCCCTACGCGTTCCTGATCGTGGTGCTGTGCGGTCTCTTCTTCGTGCAGCAGCGCATGGTCGCCAGCCGCACCACCAGCCCCACCATGTCAGCCGGCCAGGCCAAGGTCATGCAGTACCTGCCGGTCGTCTTTGCCGTCTTCCAGGTGTTCCTGCTCACGGGCCTCGTCATCTACTACCTGGTCCAGGCGGTCGTGCGCATCATCCAGCAGTGGTACATCACCCGCCGTTTTTACGGCGAGGGTGGCCTCGGTCAGGCGGCCCAGGAGGCAAGCAAGAAGGCCCGCGACATGAAGGCCGACGAGCCCGAAAAGCCCAGCAAGCAGAAGAACGAACAATCGCAAGCACCCTCGAAGATCCAGAGCAAGAGGGTGACTGCGCCGAAGGACCGTCCCACGCCCAGTGGACGTCCGAACCGGCCCACACCGCCCAGCAAGCGCAACAAATAGCGCCCCGGGCCCCACACACAACACGAAGACACAACACGAAGGACCAATGACCATGGAATGGGTAGAGACCACCGGGGAGACCCTGGAAGAAGCCAAGAACGTCGCCCTCGACCAGCTCGGCGTGGCCGAGGACGAGGCTGAGTTCGAGATCATCGAAGAGCCGCGCCCCGGCCTGTTCGGGCGCACCCGCGGCGAGGCCCGCGTGAGGGCCCGCGTGCGCCCCACCACCCCGCGCGGCAAGACCGAGCGTCGCGACCGCAATGGCCGTGGTGAGCGCGGTGAGCGCGGCGAACGCCGTGACGGGAACCGTGACCGCAACAGCCGTGGTGAGCGCGGGGATCGCAAGCCGCGCAACGAGTCCCGCCCGCGTGACGAGTCCCCGCGCCCGCCCCGCGAGAAGGTGGACGTTGACCCCGCAGCAGTGGGAGCAGCGGCCTCGGAGTTCCTGAGCGGCCTCGTGAAGGCCTTCGGCACCACCGGCCAGGTGACGGTGAACCGCGAGGAAGAAGAGATCGAGGTGCGCGTCGACGGCACCGAGCTCGGCCTGATGGTCGGGCCTGGTGGCGGCACCCTGATGGCCATCCAGGACCTGACCCGCGTGGCCAGCCAGCGCCGCCTGGGTGACCAGGACACCCGCCTGCGGGTGGACATCGCCGGGTACCGCGAGCGCCGCAAGGCAGCTCTGGGCCGCTTTGCGGAGAAGGTGGCCGAGGAAGTCAAGGCCACGGGTGCGGCCCGCCGCCTGGAGCCGATGAACTCGGCCGACCGCAAGATCGTCCATGACACGCTCATCGAGTTTGAGGGCGTGACGACCCGCAGCGAGGGCGAGGACCCGAAGCGCCGCGTGGTGGTCGAGCCGGCCGCAGCCGAGTAGCCAGTACTGTGGGGGCGCAATGCCCGCCCCGCGCAAGACTCTTGACGACGTCCTGGGGGACGCCCAGAAATGGGGAACCCTGGGACGTCGTTCTATTTCCGAGACCATTGCCCACTCCCGGCAGTTCCTTGCCCCCCTTGAGGGTTGTGCAGGGCCAGTGATCGACATCGGCACCGGGGCAGGGGTGCCGGGGCTCGTGATCGCAACGGAGAGACCGGAACTGCACGTGGTGCTGGTGGACCGCCGGGCAACCCGGATGGATGCCCTCAGGCGGGGGGTGCTGGCCATGGGTCTGGAGGCCCGGGTGGAGGTCGTCACTGCTGACGTGGAGGACCTGGGCAGGGACCCCGACCACGCTGGGCGGTATGCCGCGGTGGTCTGCCGCGGCTTCGGTCCACCCGAGGTGACATTGCGCCTCGCCCGACCCCTCCAAAAAAACGGAGGGACGATTGTGGTCTCTGAACCCCCCTCCGGAACCCCCTCACGATGGAACCCTCAACTACTGGATGAGCTTGGTTTGACCCCCGTGGAGGGGTACCCCGGGGTGGCTGTTTTCCGCAGTTCCTAAGCCGGAGCCCTTGTGCAGCAAGGGGCCGGGATGTTTCACGTGAAACAGGGGAGGTTTCGGGAAGGTTCGGATGTTTCACGTGAAACATCGACGGGGGACCTCGGGAAGAGTTTCACGTGAAACATCCCGCCAGGCACATCCACCCGTTATCCACACCCCCGAGATACTCTGACGGGAGTCGAACGGCAGGGCGTCGGGTACCCTCCCCGACCATCTCTCACGGAAAGTAGGTCATCGCCATGAGCGCATCGGTCATCGCCATCTCCCTGCAGAAGGGTGGAGTCGGCAAGACCACCACGGCCATCAATCTGGGTGCGGCCTTGGCCGAACTCGGGTTTCGGACGCTCATCATCGACCTTGATCCCCAGGGCAACGCCTCCTCAGGTCTAGGTGTCCACCCCCCGGAGGACGCCCCCACCATCGCGGAGGTGCTCCGCCGCGAGGAGACCCTGGACAACATCGTGGAGCCGACGGCCGAGAAGAACCTGTTCGTGGCACCGGCCCCGTCCGGCCAGCTGCTGGCCGAGGTGGAGGCCCAATTGGTGGCCGAGATGTTCCCGCAGCCCCGCCTGAAGGACGCCATCGATGCCTGCCGGGACGACTGGGACTACATCCTTCTGGACTGCCCGCCCACACTTGGCCGCCTGACCGTCAATGCCTTCATGGCCGCTGATGAGGTGCTGGCGCCCGTTCAGTGCCAGTACTTCGCTCTCGAGGGCCTGCGCGATCTCACAGCGGTCGTCCAGCAGGTCAAGGCGGCCCTGAACCCAAGCCTCGACATCGGCCACTACCTGTTGACCATGTCAGAGGGCGCGAAGAAACTGTCCCAGGAGGTCGAGGCGGACATGCGCCAGGCCTATGGCCCCAAGGTGTTCAAGAACGTGATCCCCTACAACGTCAAGCTGGCCGAGGCCCCCAGCTCTGAGCGCTCGGTTCTCAAGCACGCATCCACATCGAAGGGCGCAAAGGCATACCGCGCCGTGGCAAAGGAGTTGAGCAATGGCCGAACGCCGCAAGCTAGGTAGGGGACTGTCCACCCTCATTCCCACGGAGAAGCCGAAGGGTCAGGAGCAGCCCAGCCCGCAGAAGCCGGCAGCACAGCCGGCAGGGAAGAAGGCTGACCCCGCCATGGACCTCCCGGACTCGGCCCTTCGCGAGGTTCCCGTTGACGCCATCACGCCGAACCCCCACCAGCCCCGCCAGCACTTCGATGACAGCGCGCTCGCGGACCTGGCGAAGTCAGTTGCCGAGATCGGCGTGCTCCAGCCCTTGTTGGTCCGCGAGACGGGTGCCGGTCGTTACGAATTGATCGCCGGCGAGCGCCGCTGGCGGGCCGCACAGAGGGCCAAGCTCTCAACGGTCCCCGTGGTCGTGCGCGAGGTCAACGAGCTTGCCTCCGTGGAGCAGGCCTTGGTGGAGAACCTCCACCGCGAGGACCTCACGGCGCTGGAAGAAGCATCTGCGTACCAGCAGCTCGTCGACGATTTCGGCCTGACCCACGAGCAGGTGTCCAGGCGTGTCGGCAAGAGCCGGGCCGCCGTCACGAACGCACTTCGGTTGCTCCACCTGCCGGCGAAGATCCAGGGGTACCTGGCCGACGGCAGGCTGTCCGCCGGCCATGCCCGCGCCCTTCTGTCAGTGTCTGACCCTGCCGTCATGGAGTCACTCGCTGCAACAGCAGTGAAGGAGGGATGGTCGGTGCGCGCCGTGGAGGACGCCGTCAAGAAGGGCTCCACCGGCGGGGGAGGCGACAAGCCGAAGCCCCACGTGACCTCGCTCAAACCGGCTGGTCTGCTGGAGCTGGAGAAGCTGCTCGCCGATTTCCTCGAGACCCGCGTGAACGTGTCGATGGTGGGCAAGCGGGGCAAGATCTCGGTTGATTTCGCCGACCTGGTCGATCTCGAGCGGATCTACCGGCGCATGACCGAAGTTCAGGACAATTAGACCCAAACTACAACGGTGTAACCCGTATCCACAGACCTCAACCTCAAGTGCCGGTTGACGTCAATGGTTATGCACACCTGTGGGTTGCCTGTGGATTACGCATTCTCGAGCGGGGCTGCAAGCCAGTCCCGCATGGACCCGACCACCGCGTTCGCCACGGCCACGGTCTTCAGGCGCACCAACGTCTGCGGACCCATCGAGCACAGCACTGCCGGCATGCGGGTCTCCCGCAGCACGGGGTGACGGACACCCTGGGTGCGCACCGTGAGTTCGGGGATCCGGTCGGTGATCGTCGCCACGACGCGCTCGGCCAGGGCCCTGCCGCCGATGCTCACGAACGTGGGCACCTCGTAGAAGTAGACGGTGCATGACTCCTCGCCGGAGTTCTCGAAGCCCACGTACACGTCGGCGCCGTACCGGTTCGCCGTCTGTGCCTGGGTGAGGACATCGCCCTCCACGGTGGTGGCCAGGGGGAGCACGTTCGCCGCCCGGTGCTGCACGGCGCGCACCAGGTCCGTGACGCCGTCAAAACCGCCGATCACCACGCGAGCGGTCTTCTCGGGGGTGGAGTCGCCCAGTTCCTCGCGTTCCCGCACCGCGGCGATGCCCGGCCCGGTGCCCGACTGGGAGCTCACGCGCAGCAGGACATCGACTGTGTCGGGCGTGCAGATGCCGTTGCCCTCCGTTCCGATGTTGCGCTGGAACTCGGAGAGGGCGTTCTGCGTGGTTGGCCCGAAGATCCCGTCCACGCGGCCGCAGTCAAAACCCAGGCGGTTCAGCACGGACTGCATCTCCGCCACGTCGTCACCGCGCAGGTTCGGCGTGCGCAGGTAGAGCACGCGCGAGCCGAGCGCCCATGACGCCTCGATGAGCGTGGACCACACGACGTCGTCCACGATCCCGTCGGCCCGCAGACCGAACGCATCCTGGAACGCAATCACCGCCGCGTGGGTGCGCGCACAGTACGTGGAGTCCTCGGCGGAGCCGGGTGCGAGGAACCCCGCAGCGGACAACCGCCGCTGCAGTTCGTGGACGGTGGGCCCGCGGTGTCCGGGGCCGATCGTCAGGCCGGAAGAAATTCCGAGATCTCCTGGAGGAGGCGTGCCTTCGGCATCGCGCCGACCACCTGCTTGACGACCTGTCCGTCCTTGAACAGGAGCATCGTGGGGATGCTCATCACGTTGAAGCGGCCGGCGATGTCGCCGTGGTCGTCGACGTTCAGCTTGGCGATGGTGAGGCTGCCGGACTTCTCGCCGGCGATCTCGGCCAGGATCGGCGCGATCTGCTTGCACGGCCCGCACCACTCGGCCCAGAAGTCCACGAGGATGGGGGTGGAGGAGCTGTTGACCGTCTCGTCGAAGGTGCTGCTCGTGAGGGTCACGATTCCGTCTGCCATGTCTTTTCCTTTGTCAGTGTGTGCCTGATGCTAGTGCTGGCCCTCCAGCCAGCGTTCACAATCGATCGCTGCCATGCAGCCCGAACCGGCGGCGGTGATCGCCTGGCGGTACGTGTGGTCCTGCACGTCGCCGCAGGCGAACACGCCCGCGACGTCGGTGTAGGTGCTGCCTGCCCGTGTCATGAGGTAGCCGGAGTCCTCCATGTTCAGCACCCCCGAGAAGATGCCGGTGTTCGGCTTGTGGCCGATCGCGATGAAGAGCCCGGTGACCGGGAGGTCGCGGGTGGACCCGTCCGTGGAGGTGAGGGTCACCCCGGAGAGCGAGGACTCGCCGTGGAGGGCCGTGACCTGGCTGTTCCAGACGATCTCGATCTTGTCGTTGTCGAACGCCCGCTGCTGCATGATGCGTGAGGCGCGGAGGGCGTCGCGGCGCACGATCAGGTGCACCTTGCTGGCGAACTTGGTGAGGAAGGTGGCCTCCTCGATGGCGGAGTCGCCGCCCCCGACGACTGCGATCTCCTGGCCACGGAAGAAGAAGCCGTCGCACGTGGCGCACGTGGACACACCGTGGCCGATCAGGTCCGTCTCCCGGGGGAGGTCGAGCATCAGCGACTGCGCGCCCGTGGCCACGATCACCGAGTTGGCCTTGTACTCCTGGTCCCGGACCCACACGGTGAAGGGCCGCTGCGAGAAGTCGACCTTGGTGACCTTCTCGGTGACGAACTCGGCGCCGAAGCGGCTGGCCTGCTCCTTGAAGCGCATCATCAGCTCCGGACCCTGGATGCCCTCGGGCCAGCCGGGGAAGTTCTCGACCTCGGTGGTGAGCATCAGCTGGCCGCCCGGCTGGTCGCTGGTGGACGAGGGCTCACCCTCGATCACCAGCGGGGCGAGG
>CAYXRQ010000023.1:0-11112 GCA_964466765.1 uncultured Bifidobacterium sp.
GCCCACGTCCGGCCCGGCGACGTCGCCGTCGTGCCGCACGGCAACACGCTCATCGCGGGGGCGGCGGCGCGCTCGGGTGCCCATGTCGTTTCGTTCGGTCTGGAGTCGGGCGACTACCGCGTCGAGTTGGGGAGCCTCGTGGGTCCGCGCGGCCCGCTGTGCGCCGTGTCGTCCATGTGGCGGTCGATGCCGCACGACATCACCAACTCCCTCGCCGCCGCCGCGCTCGTTCTCGAGACCGGTCTCGTCGCGGAGTCGACGGTCGCAGAATCGCTCGCGGGTTTCTCGCCGGCGCACCACCGCATCGAACTGGTCGGCACGTTCGGTGGTTCCCGGTGGTTCGACGACTCGAAGGCGACGAGTCCCCACGCGGCGCTCACGGCGATCCGCGCGTTCCCGAGGCTCGTGCTGATCGCCGGCGGGCGCAACAAGGGCCTGGATCTCACCGAGATGGCCTCGGAGCCGGCGCGGATGCATGCGGTGGTGGCCATCGGGGACGACGCTGCGCTCATCGAGGCGGCGTTCCGCGGCACGTGCGAGGTCCGCCTCGCGGGCTCCATGGAGGAGGCTGTCGCGGCCGCCGCGGAGCTGGCCGGACCCGGCGTGGACGTGGTCCTCTCCCCGGGATGCACCAGTTACGACTGGTACAGGAACTACAACGAACGGGGAGACGACTACCAGGCGGCCGTCCGGAGGCACTTCGGGGAGGAGGCGACACGATGAGCACGACAGACCCGCGCCCCCGGGCGCCCTCCATCGCGGACCGCCGCCGGGACATGCTCCACAGGCTCGGTCTCGACGAGAAGCACAAGATGGCCCTCAAGCCGCCCACCACCGCGTTCTACGGGATCCTCGTCATCGTCTCCCTCTTCACCGCCCTCGGCCTCGTCATGGTGTTCTCCTCCTCGGCGGTCACCAATCTCCATTCAGGGGAGTCGGCGTGGAGGCTCTTCCGCCGCCAGTCGATCTGGGCGCTCGTGGGTCTCGGGTCGATGTGGGCCGTCTACAAGATCCCGTACCAGAACTGGCGCCGCCCGCGGTGGCTGCTGCCGTTCGCGGGCATCGCTCTGGCGCTGAACGTGCTCGTGCCGTTCGTGGGACGCGACATCAACGGCGCGCGGGCGTGGCTGCAGTGGGGCTGGTTCCGCCTGCAGCCGTCGGAGTTCATGAAGGTCGCGGCGATCATGTACTGCGCGCACTTCCTCGCGCGGCGCCACAGGTACGTGGCGGTGAAGGAGGAGGTGCTCAGGAAGATGGTCATCGTCATGGGGCTGACGTGCGGTCTCTGCGTCCTCCAGCGCGACTTCGGGACGGCCCTCGTGTTCGCGAGCATCATTCTCGTGATGATGCTGATCATCGGCATCCCGATGACCCAGTTCATGGCGACCGTGGGGGTCGTCGTCGCGGCGGGACTTGTCGTGCTGACCCAGGCCGACAACGCGAGCAGGCGCCTGTTCGCGTTCACGAACCTCGATGCCACGAAGAAGTTCGACGGCTACCAGGTGTACCAGTCGCTCCTCAGCATCGCGAACGGCGGTCTCGGCGGCACCGGCATCGGGTCCGGCACGAGCAAGTGGGGGTACGTGCCGCTCGCCTACAGCGACTTCATCTTCGCCGTCATCGCCGAGGAACTGGGGATCGTCGGGTCGGTGCTCGTCATCGCCGGGTTCGCCGCGCTCGTGTACTTCGGCGTCCAGACCGCGCTCGGGGCGCGGGACATGCACGGGGCGCTCCTCGCGGGCGGGATCTCCGCGTGGTTCGCGTTCCAGGCGATCATCAACATCGGGGGCATCACGGGTGTCATGCCGATGACGGGGCTCACCCTGCCGTTCATGTCGTACGGCGGATCGTCGCTCATGGCCACCCTCGTCGCGTCCGGGCTGCTCCTCAACGTCGCCCGGCACGTCAAGTAGGCCGCGGTGGTCTTCGCGGTCGTCACCGGCGGCGGCACCAGCGGGCACGTGGTGCCGGCACTCGCCGTGATCGAGGCACTCGTCGACGCGGGCCACAGTCCCGGCGAGATCGCCTATGCGGGCAGCCGCAGGGGCGTGGAGTCCTCGATGGTCCCCCAGTCGGGGGTGCAGTGCGCGTTCCTGCCGGTGTCGGGACTCCAGCGTTCCCTCTCGCCGAGGTCCGTCCTCGCGAACATTGCCTTCCCGTTCCGGCTCGCGGTCTCGCTGCTCATGGCCCGGCGGCTCGTGCGCCGATGGTCGCCGCGGGTCGTCGTCTCGGTGGGCGGGTACGCCAGCGAGCCGGTCTCGCGCGCGGCTGTTGCCGCCGGGATTCCGCTCGTGTGCGTGAGCTACGACATGGTCCCCGGACTCGCGACACGCCGGCAGTCGCGCAGGGCATTCGCGTGCGCTGTCGCCTTCGAGGGTTCGGGACTTCCCCGTACCGTCGTCACCGGCGCACCAGTGCGCAGGTCCGTGCGAACGATGGACCCGGTGGCGCGCCGCGAGCAGGCCCGCGCGGAACGGGGGATCGATGACGGCTGCATGCTCGTCACCGTCGTCGGGGGTTCCCTCGGGTCAGCGGCGCTGAACTCCTGCGTGCCGGCGCTCGCCGCCGCACTGGACACGGCCGGCGTCCGTGCCCGCATCGTGAACGTGACCGGACGCCGGTACTCGCACGGCGCGGTGGTGCCCGGAGCGGTCGGGACCGTCACGGTGGAGACGGCCGCGTACGAAGAAGACATGCCGTCGTTGCTCGCCGCGACCGATGTCCTCGTGAGCCGCGCGGGTGCGAGCACCGTGGCGGAGACCGCTGCGATCGGTGTCGCGGCCGTGTTCGTGCCGTGGCCCGCGGCCGCAGACGACCACCAGACCCGCAACGCCGGCTGGCTGTCGGCGCAGGGCGCCGCGACGACGGTGCGCGAGGGGGCCGACCTGCCCCGTGACGTCGCCGCAGAGGTCGTGCGACTGTGCCTCGACGACGTCGCACGGCGCGACATGGCCGGGCGCGCACGGGCCGCCGGGGCTGTCCACCGCGGGACGGGCCTCGTCGACCTCATCACGGACGCATCACTCGCCTGAGTGCGGGGTGGAACAATGGGTGGTTCATGACCACGGCAGAATTCCCCGACGCCGCAGTGGACCTCTCCGTCCCGCGCCGGTTCCACATCGTCGGTGTGGGCGGCCCCGGGATGAGCGCCGTTGCGATCCTGCTCAGCCGGATGGGGCACGGGGTGTCCGGGTCTGACCTCCGCGAGTCGGCGGGGACCGCAACAGTCGGCCGGTACGGGGTGGACGTGCGCATCGGCCATGATCCGCAGAACGTGGCGGGTGCCGACTACGTCGTGTACTCCACCGCGGTGCCGCAGACGAACATCGAACTTGTCACCGCGCGGGCCGCGGGGACGCCTGTCGTCCACCGCGCGGCTGCCCTCTCGGCGGTCACGGCACTCCACCGCTCGGTGGGGGTGGCCGGCACGCACGGCAAGACCACGACGTCGTCCCTCCTCACCATGATGCTGCGCGGTGCCGGTCGCGACCCGTCTTTCGTCATCGGGGCGGAGGTGCTCGGGCTCGGCACAGGGGCGGACCTCGGGACGGACGGCACCCTCGTGGTGGAGGCGGACGAGAGCGACGGCACGGGCCAGTCGCTGGTGCTCGACTCGATGCTGCTCACGAATGTCGACGTGGACCACCTGGACCGTTTCGGCTCCATCGACCGCATCGAGGACGAGTTCGCGGACATGGCCCGGCGGGTCACGGGGACACTGGTGGTGTGCGGTGACGACCCGCGCGCGCTCTCCGTCGCGGGAAGGCGCGGTGCCGAGGGCGCACTCACGTACGGATTCGGTGCGGAGAACGACGTCATCCTCTCGGAGCCGGTCACGGAAGGTGGCGGAACGGTGTTCACGGTGGCGTCGCGCGACGGGAGCGCGGACGTGCGCCTGCCGTTGCTCGGCCGCCACAACGCCCTCAACTGCGCGGGCGCGATGGCGATGGCCTCCGTCCTCGGCGTCCCGTTCGGCGAGTCCGCGGCCGCCGTCGCCTCCTTCGCCGGAGTCGACCGCAGGTTCGCCGCGCGCGGCACCGTCCGCGGCGCGCTGCTCATCGACGACTATGCGCACCTGCCCGCCGAGATCGACGCGACCCTCGGCGCCGCCCGCACCCACCCCGGGCTGACGGGCCGGCTGGTCGCGGTGTTCCAGCCGAACAGGTTCCACCGCATCGCAACCATGGCGGGCGACTACGCAGGGTGCTTCTCGGCGGCGGACGAGGTCTTCATCACGGACGTCTACGCATCGGGGACCGAGCGCATCGAGGGCGTCAGCGGGCTTCTCGTCGCGGACGCCGTGCGCACGAGCCACAGCAGCGTCGTGTGGGCCCAGTCCCGCGACGAACTGGTGGAGCAGGTGCTGCGCGTCCTGGGGCCGGGCGACATCTGCGTCAGCATGGGGTGCGGCGACATCGCCGGGTTCCCCGACGAGCTGCAGGGCGCTGCATGAGCACGGTTGCCCGCCGGACCGATGCGGAGCGGATCGCTGCGGAACTGCGCGCGGAGGGACTGACCGCCGGGGTGGAGGCACCCTTCGGGGCGCTGACGACGTACGGGGTCGGCGGGACGGCCGCCGTGCTGGTCGAGGTCGCGGACGCTGCGGGAGCCTGCACCGTCGGGAGGGTGATGGGCGCACACCCCGGCACCGACCTGTTCGTGCTGGGCAACGGGAGCAACACCCTCGTGTCGGACGACGGGTTCGACGGGGTGGTCGTGCGCACGAGACCGCCGAGGGACCCTGCTGCGTTCGCTGTCGAGGTCGTCGACGGCACCGTCTCTGTCGGCGGGTGGATGCCGCTCCCGGTGCTGGCGCGCCGGTCGGTGGCGGCGGGAGCACACGGGCTCGAGTGGGCAGTCGGGGTTCCCGGGACGGTCGGGGGAGCCGTGCGCATGAACGCGGGCGGGCACGGTGCCGAGATGGTCGATTCGCTCGTGTCCGTCAGCATCGTCAGCCTCGCCACCGGGACCCGGGCCGAGGTCCCCGCGGCCGATCTCGGGTTGCATTTCCGTGGGTCGGCGGTCGGCACGACTCACCTCGTTGTCCACGCCACATTTGCGGTCACCCCGCTCGGCGGTCACCACGGCGAGGCGGACATTGCCGCGATCGTGTCGTGGCGCAGGGAGCACCAACCGGGCGGCCGCAACGCCGGCTCCGTCTTCGTCAACCCGTCACCGGGCGAGGGGAGCGCAGGTGCGCTCATCGATGCAGCAGGCCTGAGGGGGCTGACCGTCGGCGGTGCATCGGTCTCGGACAAGCATGCAAACTTCATCCAGGCCGGCAACGGGGCAACCGCTTCCGATGTCGTGGCCGTCATGGAGGCAGTGCAGGGCACGGTGCGCGACCGCACCGGCATCACGCTGCGCAGCGAGGTGCGGATGGTGGGATTCGACCCCGAGGTCTCGGCGCGTTTTGCAGGCACGGCGCACGAGGAGCCCGGCGTGGCAGGGGCGCGCCGCGCCCTGGCGCACAGGCTCGGTGAGGCGCCATGAGCACAGATGACACGCGCGGCGGCGGGCCCGGCACGGGCAAACCGAACGTGCACGGTGACGATGCGCACGGGAACAACGAGCACGGGAACGAAGCAGTCGCAGAAGTCGCGGAAGTGTCCGCCGAGGTTCTCGACGAGCTCGGGCGCCTCTTCGGGGACGCCAGCGGAACCGATGCCGACAGCACGACGTCCGCGGCCGGTGCAACCGAACCCGGTGCGTCGGACAGCGGCGCGACAGATGCCGGCCCCGACGCAGACATCTCCGCGACCTTGACGGACCGGTCGAGCGGGTCCGGGCCGGACACCGTCGTCGTCATCGACGACCTGGGGCCGGACATCGGCGTCGTGACCGGCCCGCCAGCGGGCAGCACCTCCCCGGGGAGCGACGACTCGCCCGTGGCGACGGTGGTCCCGTTCGCCGTGCCTGGCACGTCCGCACCGGCCCCCGCATCGCTCGGGGACCCGCTCATCGTGATCGAGGACGAGCCCGACGTCGTCGACCCCCGCACGGACGTCGACCCGCGGTTCGAGGAGCGGCGGAGGGTGTGGGCCCGGCGTGACCGGCTCCGCCGTGTGCGGTGGGTGAAGATCGCCGGCCTCGTCGTCGCGCTCGTTGTCGTCGTGAGCATCGTGCTCGCCTCCCCGCTGTTCGCCATCCGCACGTTCACCGTGGAGGGCAACGTCTACACGTCGGACAAGTCGGTCTCGGAGGCGCGCAGGATCCTCAAGGGGACCTCGATCTTCACCGCTGACACCGCACGCGCGAGGGCGGTGCTCCTGCGCGACCCGTGGGTTGCCGACGTGCGGATCACCACACACTTCCCGTCGAAGGTCGTCGTCGAGGTGAGCGAACGAACGCCGGTCGTCTGGTACGTGGGGACCGACAACAAGGCGCGCATCGTCGACGCCCGGGGGTCCGTCATCGACGTGCTCGACGGGTTCCCCACGAAGTACCTGCAGGTGAAGGGCACCGGTGCGCCCGTGGCGGCCGGCGGGGCGGCGGACGACGCGTACAGGGCGGCCGCGCAGCTCGTGCTCGCCCTGCCCGACGAGATCCGGCCGAAGGTCACCGCGCTCGACCTCAGCCCGGCCGGCGAACTGTCGATGGTCCTGAAAGGCGACACGCTCGTGAGGTTCGGAACCCCTGTCGACCTGCAGAACAAGCTGGTCGCAGTGGTCGTGCTGCTGCGCCGCCAGGACCCGAAGACCATCGCCGTCATCGACGTGTCGGCGGGGGACCCCACGGTTCTCGGTCGCTGAGGCCCCGAAAGTGGTCTCCCGGGGGCTGAATTACCCCAAGAACCGCCCCTGATGTGGAAACATTGACCAACTCAGTCGCACGACTCCGAGCGGAGGTATGGCCCATGGCCGGAGCACCACAGAATTATCTTGCCGTCATCAAAGTCATCGGTGTCGGTGGTGGCGGTGTCAACGCCATCAACCGGATGATCGATGCCGGCCTTCGTGGTGTGGAGTTCGTCGCAGTGAACACCGATGCCCAGGCGCTCCTCATGAGCGATGCCGACGTGAAGCTCGACATCGGCCGCGAGCTGACCAGGGGTCTCGGCGCGGGTTCCGACCCGGACGTCGGCCGCGCAGCCGCGGAGGCCCACCGTGACGAGATCGAGGAACTGGTCCAGGGTGCCGACATGGTCTTCATCACGGCCGGCGAGGGCGGCGGCACGGGCACGGGCGCCGCACCCGTCATCGCCGAGATCGCCAAGTCGGTCGGCGCGCTGACCATCGGCGTCGTCACCCGTCCGTTCCAGTTCGAGGGCCGCCGCCGCGCGGTGCAGGCCGACAACGGCATCCAGCGTCTCCGCGAGAAGGTGGACACCCTCATCGTCATCCCGAACGACCGGTTGCTCACCGTCACGAACGAGAAGACGTCACTCGTCAACGCATTCAAGATCGCCGACGAGGTCCTGCTCGCAGGCGTCGCGGGCATCACGAACCTCATCACCACACCCGGTCTCATCAACACGGACTTCGCCGACGTGAAGATGATCCTGTCCAACGCAGGTTCCGCACTCATGGGAACCGGGCAGGCCTCCGGCGACAACCGGGCTGTCACCGCCGCGAAAGCCGCGATCTCCAGCCCGATGCTCGAGGCGGCCATCGACGGCGCGCGGGGCGTGCTGCTGAACATCACCGGCCCGTCCAGCATGGGCCTGTACGAGGTCAACGCCGCAGCGGAGATCGTGCACGGCGTGGCCCACCAGGACGCGAACATCATCTTCGGCACCGTCATCAACGACGAGCTGGGTGACGAGATCCAGGTCACCGTGATCGCCGCCGGTTTCGACCGGTGGGACGGCGGTCCGACGAACAACACGTTCGGGACCGCGCGCACGGCGCGCGCCGCGGACCCGCGTCCGGCCGCCGCGCCGCCCGTGCTCGACCGTGACCCGTTCGACGATGACGACGACGACGATTTCGACGTCCCCTCGTTCCTGAAGTAACGGCCGTGTCCGGCCCCGCCGGGACACCGGGGCGCATCGCGGAGAACGTTGCAGCGGTGCGCGCACGCATCCATGCCGCCGGCGGCGGCGGTGTCAGCCTGGTCGCCGTGACGAAGACCCACGGGTACGACGCCGTCGAGCAGGCCTTCGCGGCCGGCTGTGACGCGGTCGGCGAGAACTACGTGCAGGAGATGGCCGGGAAGTTCGCCGGGCACGTCCCCGCCGGTCCCGTGCACATGATCGGGGCCGTCCAGACCAACAAGGTGCGCAGGATTGCCGGGCTCGTGTCCCTGTGGCAGACGGTGGACAGGCCGTCGGTGATCGACGAGATCGCCCGGCGTGCCGCCGACGGGGGGTGCGCCGACATCCTCCTGCAGGTCAACACCACGGCCGAGTCGACGAAGTCCGGCTGCGGGGAGGACGAGGTCGACGCCCTGCGCGGGCGGGCAGAGGCAGGAGGCCTGCGGGTGCTCGGGCTCATGACGATCGGCCCCACCGACGGGGATGCCGCGCTCACCGAGGCGTCGTTCAGGCGCCTGAGGGCCCTCTGTGATGCCCAGGGTCTGGCCATCTGCTCCATGGGGATGTCCGGGGACTTCGAGATGGCGGTGTCGTGCGGGTCCACGATGGTGCGGGTCGGCACGGCGATCTTCGGGGAGCGCCCCCCGAAGGGGTGACACTGGTGTCCCACATCGCGGCGGGGCGCTGGATTAGCCTTCCAGGCATGTCGTTCTTCCGCCGCGCCATGGACTACCTCGGACTGAGTGGCGACGAGGGGTACGACGACTA
This sequence comes from uncultured Bifidobacterium sp., assembly GCA_964466765.1. Classification (GTDB taxonomy): domain Bacteria; phylum Actinomycetota; class Acidimicrobiia; order Acidimicrobiales; family Ilumatobacteraceae; genus UBA2093. The sequence goes on from CAYXRQ010000023.1 coordinate 8,744, forward strand.
CGACATGTCGATGGAGTACGAGCGTCCGCGCCCGGCGCGCGGCGTCCCGCCCGTCGAGCAGGAGTACTCCGCCGAGGTGCAGCGTCCTGCCCCGAGGCCGCGCGTCGAGGACACAGGCGCCACCCGTCGACCGGATGACTCCGGTCTGCAGGTGCGACCGATCGGTGCGCCACGGTCCACGCCCACGGTCCGTCCGGTCGGCGGTGCCGCAGAGACCGTGACGGTGCGCCCGCGCAACTTCAACGGCGTGAAGGAGATTGCCGACTCCTTCCGTGACGGGTACCCCGTGATCATCAACCTCGAGGACTGCGAGCCCGGCATGTCGCGCCGCATCATCGACTTCGCGAGCGGCCTCTGCTACGGACTCGGCGGCACCGTGGAGAAGGTCGGCACCGGCGTGTTCCTGCTGAAGCAGCACGGCGCTGACAACGACCGCTACTGAGCACCGCATGTACATCCTCTGCCAGCTCGCGTACCTCTACTCGGTCGTCATCATCCTCCGCGCGATCTCGTCGTTCTTCCCGATCTCGCCGGGCAGTCCCTTCGCGCCCGTGGTGAGCTTCCTCTACAGGGTCACGGAACCCGTGTTCGCGCCAATCCGGCGCGTCATGCCGGCCACCGGGCCGTTCGACTTCACGCCACTCGTGGTGCTGCTGGCGCTGCAGATCCTCGTGCCGCTCCTGCTCGGGTGCTGAGCGAGCACCAGCCCCTAGCCTTGTCGCGTGCCCTATCCCCAGGTTGACCCCCAGCCGAGCTTCCCGGCCATAGAGGAGCAGGTCCTCGCACGCTGGGCGGCTGACGGCACGTTCGAGCGCTCGGTGGCAGCGCGCGCCGCGGGCGACGGCGGGGCCAACGAGTTCGTCTTCTACGACGGTCCGCCCTTCGCGAACGGCCTGCCGCACTACGGGCACCTGCTCACCGGCTTCGTGAAGGATGCCGTGCCGCGCTACCAGACCATGAAGGGCCGCCGGGTCGAGCGCCGCTTCGGCTGGGACTGCCACGGCCTGCCGGCAGAGGTGGAGGCCGAGAAGGAGCTGGGCGTCTCCGGGCACCCCGGCATCACCGCGTTCGGCATCGACAAGTTCAACGATGCGTGCCGCACGAGCGTCCTGCGCTACACCGACGAGTGGCGCCGGTACGTGACCAGGCAGGCGCGCTGGGTGGACTTCGACAACGACTACAAGACCCTCGATGCCCCGTACATGGAGAGCGTGATGTGGGCGTTCAAGACGCTGCACGACAAGGGCCTGGTGTACGAGGGCTTCCGTGTGCTCGCCTACTGCTGGAGGTGCGAGACGCCGCTCTCGAACACCGAGACGCGCATGGACGACGTGTACCGCGACCGCCAGGACCCCGCGCTCACCGTGTGGTTCGAGATGGACTCGGGGGAGCGGATCCTCGCGTGGACAACGACGCCGTGGACGCTGCCGTCGAACCTCGCGCTCGCCGTCGGCCCCGATGTCGACTATGTGCTGGTGCGCCACGCGGACGGGCACACGTACGTGCTCGCCGAGGCGCGGCTGGGCTCCTATGAGAAGGAACTCGAGGGCGCGGAGCGGATCGGCACCGTGAAGGGCTCCGAGCTCGCGGGGCGCGCGTACAAGCCGATGTTCCCCTTCCTCGCCGGCACGGAGAACGCGTTCCGTGTGCTCGCGGCGGACTTCGTCACCACCGAGGACGGCACCGGCGTGGTGCACATGGCGCCCGGATTCGGCGAGGACGACCAGATCGCGTGCAATGCCGCCGGCATCCCGACCGTCTGCCCCATGGACGAGCACGGTCGGTACACCCCCGAGATCGAGCCGTGGGCTGGTCGCCACGTGTTCGAGGCCAACCCGGAGATCATCCGCTCGCTGAAGGAGAGGGGTGTCGTGGTGCGCCACGACTCCTACAACCACAGCTACCCGCACTGCTGGCGCTGCGCCGAGCCGCTCGTCTACCGCGCAATCTCGTCCTGGTTCGTGAGGGTGACAGCGTTCCGTGACCGGATGGTCGAGCTGAACGAGCAGATCACGTGGGCGCCGGAGCACATCAAGGAGGGCAGCTTCGGGAAGTGGATCTCGAACGCCCGCGACTGGGCGATCAGCCGCAACAGGTTCTGGGGGTCGCCGATCCCGGTGTGGAAGAGCGACGACCCGGCCCACCCGCGGGTGGACGTGTACGGCAGCTACGAGGAGATCGCGCGCGATTTCGGGGTCGACGTGATCGACCTGCACAGGCCATTCGTGGACACTCTCGTGAGGCCCAACCCGGACGACCCCACCGGGAAGTCGATGATGCGCCGCGTGCCGGAGGTGCTCGACTGCCGGTTCGAGAGCGGTTCCATGCCGTTCGCGCAGGTGCACGACCCGCTCGAGAACCCACACTGG
>CAYXRQ010000024.1:0-10816 GCA_964466765.1 uncultured Bifidobacterium sp.
GGCGGCACAGTCTTCCCGCTCTACGTGCAGTTGATCGCCGAGACCCCGCCTGCCGGTGCGGAATGGCCGGCACCGGTCGCGTTCCCCGAACTCTCCGAGGGATCGCACCAGTCGTACGTGTTCCAGTGGTCGTTCTTCAGCCTTGTTGCGTGCGCGGGCTGGGTCGTGGTCGTGCGGCGCAAGTGGCGCGCCGGTGCGCCGGTCAGCGGTTCTCCAGGGCGAACATCCGCCTGAACTGCTCGACCACGTCAGGGCTGCGGTGCGCCGGGTCGAGTGACCGGTACACGGCATCGACGTTGACGGCCATGCGGCCGGTCTCTCCCCACGCGCCGAAGCCGTTGAGTGCGATGTCGCGGGCGGCATCCCACGCGTCCATGCCGCCCTCGAAGCGCTGTGTCGCCTCGTCGCGCACGTACACGAGGTAGTCGCGGACAGCTGTGACACCGGCCTTGCCGGTGACGGGGCCGTGCCCCGGCACAATCGTGTCGACGTCCGCCGAGTTGATCAGGTCGCAGGCGGCGATCCAGTTGTCCAGCGGGCCTGCCCACACGATCGGTGTGCCCCCGATGAAGAGGATGTCGCCCGTGTACACCGTCCGGGCGTCCGGCACGAACACGATGGTGTCCCCCGCGGTGTGGGCGGGGCCGACCTCCACGAGGTCGACGCGGCGCCCTCCCACGTCGAACGAGTGCCGCCCGGTGAACGTCGTGGTGGGGAGGACGGGCTCGATGCCGCCGAACTCGAACTCTCCGAAGAAGTGCCGGAACAGGTCGCCGATGTCGCCAGGCGCCTCGTTCAGTGCGGCGAGCATCGACGGCGGCACCTCCGTCATCTCGTGCGCGGTTGCCGCCGAGGCGATGATGTCCGCGTCGCGCACCAGCCAGTTGCCGTAGCAGTGGTCGCCGTTCGCGTGGGTGTTGACCACCGAGGTGATCGGCGCGGCGGACGTGTGCACGGCCATCGCATCGAGCATCCGCTGGGTGATCTTGAGGTCGAAGAGGGTGTCGACGAGCAACGACACGCCGTCGCCGACGACGAGACCGGCGTTCGACCAGCCCCAGCCACCGTCCGGCTGGAGCCAGGCGTGGGTCCCGGGGGCCACCTCGTGCAGGCCGAGCGTGTAGTTCATGGCAGGTCCTCCCCCAGCGCCGCGGCGATGCGGCGCGCCATGATTGTGACAGACGCGGCGGGTGTCTCGTGCGGGACGCCAGGGAGCACGGATGCGTCGGCAACGGTCACGTTCCCTGTGCCTGCGAGCAGCCCCCCGGGAAGGACGGCCGAGGCACAGGAGGACGTGGCGTGGGAGACGGCGTGCACGTGCCCGTGGAGCCATTCGAGGGCCGTCCCGTCCTTCATGGAGAGGATGTCCGTGGCCTCCGCCCCCCGCGAGTCCCGGAGACCCTCCATGCCGGACCTGCCCGCTGACCGCAGGAACGCCCTCACGAGAGCGAGCAGGGCCGCTGCATCACTGTCCGCGTGGAGCAACGCGAAGTCAACCTCGTCCGCAGTGACGGCACCGCGCGACACCGGGTTCAGCAGCGACAGCGTGACCATCCCGGACGACGCATCAGTGCCCGACATGCGCTCGTACGCCACGACCAGTCCCTCTGCCGGCCCCTCGGTCATGTCCATGACGACGCACGCATCGAAGCGGCCGGGGTCCGCGTCCGGGCGCGGCACGGAGAACGTGACGGTCGGGTGGTTCTGCAGCCCCTGCCCGACCTCCCCGTGCAGCCCAGACGCGAGCAGCACCCGTGGCGAGAGGACCGCGCCGGCACATATCACGACGTGCCCGCACTCGATCCCGCCGTCGGCGGTCATCACCCCCGTGGCGCGGCCGTCACGCACCACCAGGCGCTCCACCGTGGACCGCACGATGCGAAGCCGCCCCTCCTCCTCCACGTGGAGCATCGCCCTCGCGGGGTTCCAGCGCCCGTTGTTCCACCACATGCGCGAGTGCCTGCCCCCCAGCCCGAGCAGCTGCCTGCCCACGCCTCCCTCCTCGCCGGGTCTGGCATGTCTCGTCAGGCCGGTGAGCCAGCCCGGCTCCGCTCCCGACAGGATCATCCCGTTGACGGCGCTCCCGCCGCCGAGTGCACGCGCCTGGGGCACCGGCAGGCCCGGCCACAGCGTCGTGTCGCCGAGCTGGTCGAGGAATCTCGGGTTGTCGTCGTCCGCGAGGCCGCCCGGCTCGACGACGATGATGTCCCTGTCGCACGACGACGCGAGGGTCCGCGCCACGACCGAGCCGGCCGTGCCGGCACCCACGACCACGACCGGGCCGCGCGGGTCCACCTGTCAGTCCCCTGCCAGGTGGGCGGTGTCGTTGTAGCGCACGAGCCGCCACTTCGTGCCCTTCAGGTGCACGAGCTCCGTGATCGCCGTGTTCCCCGTGTGGATCTCGAACTTGCCGTTCAGCGGGGCGTGCAGCGCGATGCGCAGCATCACGTCGACGGTGCCCCCGTGGCACGCCACGACGACCGTGCACCCGGAGTACTCGGCCATCGTGCGCCGCAGCGTCTCGGTGATGCGGTCGGCGAACTCCGCCTTCGTCTCGCCCCCGGGGTACAGCACGTCGTACGGGTCGCCGTCCCAGTCGGGCATGCCGAACTTCTCCACGAAGTCGGTGAACTTGAGTCCGTCGCACTCCGGCCCCGGGTCGTGCTCTCCCCATCCGGGCTCCACCGTGACCTGCAGGCTGCCGAGTGCAGGCGCGATGATCCGTGCGGTCTCGAGGGCACGAGGGTACGAGCTGCTGACGAGCACGTCGGCGACCATGTCGCCCTCGCGCAGGAGACGGTCCCGCAGGCGCTCCGCCTGCCAGCGGCCCGTGTCGGTGAGGCCACGGCACGACCTGAGCCCGCCGATGTACTTCTCGGCGTTCGCGTACGACTCGCCATGGCGGACGAGGATCAGGCGGGTGTCAGTCACGGGCTCAGGCGAGCTTCTCGACGAACGCTTCCAGTTGGCGCAGGTTGCGGCACTCGTACACCCCGTCAGTGAACGTGCCGTACTCCCCCACGATGGAGTCACCCGTGTTCCAGTAGGACTTCGGCTCCGGGTTCAGCCAGTAGACGTGACGGGCCTTGGCCCTCATCTCCTTGATGACCCATGCCTGCGAGGCGTGGTAGTTGTTCCTGGCGTCCCCGAGGAGCATCACGGTGGACTTCGGGCCGATCTCCTTGCCCCACTTGTCCCAGAAGACCTCGAATGCGTGGCCGTAGTCGCTGTGGCCGTCGACCCAGATCACGTCGGCCTCCGTGTTGATGCGGTGGATCGCCTCGCCGATGTCCTCGGTCTGCTTGAAGTAGTCCGTCACCTCGTCGATGCCGTCGATGAAGACGAAGGCGCGCACCTTCGAGAACTGGTTCGAGATCGCGTAGACGAGCATCAGCGTGAAGCGGGCGAACGCCGCGACCGAACCGGAGATGTCGGCCACCACGATCAGCTCGGGCTTCGCGGGACGCGGGTACTTGAACTTCGGCTCGGCCGGCACGCCGCCGTAGGCGAGGCTGTGCCGCACCGTGTTGCGGAAGTCGAGCGGGCCCTTGCGGCCGTGGCGGCGCTTGCGGGCGAGGCGCGCGGCGAGCTTGCGGGTGAGCGGCTGCAGCGCCTTCTTCAGGTTCTGCATCTCGTCGCGGCTGGCGTGCATGAACTCGACGTCCTCGGGAAGCGGCTTGCGGAGTGTCTTCGCCATCGCCTCGGCGCCGCGGTCCGCCACCAGTCGCCGGCGGATCTCGGCCTCGACCTCCTGCTTGAACTTCTCGATCCTGTCCTGGTACTCGTCGCGCTCCAGGCGCTCCTCGAGGTTCGTGAGCTCCCCGCCCACCTGCTGGCGGCTGGCCTCCATCAGCTTGTCGAGCATGCCGTCCAGGTCCAGGTTCCGCAGGGTGCGGTACAGGTAGTAGGTGCCACCCACGGGGCGGCCGGGCTCCATGCCTGCGAACCTCTGCACTGCCTGCTTGGCGAGGGCGCGCATCATGGCCTGGTCGCCGTTCATGAGGGCGTTCATGAGGATGTTCATGAGCTCCTCGGGCGTGAGGCCGTCCATCGTGCCGCCGCCCTTGCCCTCGCCCTGTCCCTGCAGGCTCTGCATCTGGCGCATGAACTCGTCGATGTCGGCGTTGCCGTCGCCCGTGCCGTCGATCGCGTACTCCGGGCCGCGGAGGCTGAAGTAGACCTCGAACACGGTCTCGAACGAGCGCCAGTGGGCGTGGTTCTTCACGAGCGTCGCGCCGAGCGCGTACTTGAAGGCCTCCCTGTCCTCGAGCGGGATGTGCATGATCGCCTCCATGGCGTCGAGGTTCTCCGTGAGGCTGACCGGCAGCCCCGCATTGCGGAGCTCCACGATGAAACCGGAGAGAAGATCGAGCATGGTGCGGCGTCAGTCCTGGTGCGTCAGTCGTTCGACAGTTCCTTGGCTGCCTTCGCGATGTCCGTCTGGTACTTCAGAAGCACGTGCAGGGTCTCCTTGGCCTTCTCGGCATCGATGTTCTCGATGCCGAGAAGCACGAGGGTGCGCGCCCAGTCCAGCGTCTCGCTGACCGAGGGCGCCTTCTTGAGGTCCAGCTGGCGGATGCTGCGCACGATGCGGGCGATCTGGTCGGCGAGTGCGTCGGTGATCCCCTCGACCTTGGTGAGGACGATCTCCTTCTCGCGCTCCATCTGCGGGTAGTCGACATGGAGGAAGAGGCAGCGGCGCTTCAGGGCCTCCGAGAGCTCGCGCGTGTTGTTCGAGGTGAGGAACACGAGCGGGATCTGCTTGGCGGTGATGGTGCCGAGCTCGGGGATGGACACCTGGTACTCGGAGAGGATCTCGAGCAGGAGAGCCTCGGTCTCCACCTCCACGCGGTCCACCTCGTCGATCAGCAGCACCACCGGCTCCTCGGCGGTGATGGCCTCGAGCAACGGGCGGGTCAGCAGGAACTCGTTGCCGAAGATGTCGTCGTGGATCTCGGTCCAGCCCTCGGAACCCTTGTCGGCCTGGATGCGCAGCAGCTGCTTCTTGTAGTTCCACTCGTAGAGCGCCTTCGACTCGTCGAGGCCCTCGTAGCACTGGAGACGGATGAGCCGGGCCCCGGTCAGCTCGGCGATCGACTTTGCGAGCTGGGTCTTGCCCGTGCCGGCAGGCCCCTCCACGAGCACCGGCTTGCCCAGGCGGTCAGCGAGGTACGCGACACCCGCGATGCCCTCGTCGGCGAGATAGTTGACCTTCTTCAGTCCTTCGCGGACTTCCTGCACTGATTCGAAGCGATTGCCCATAAGCACCCAAACCTACTTTGCGCCCGCACCCGTCCCCTCATCGGGATGCGCGGAGGACGACGACTGCTTCGTCTGCTCCGTGCGGAAGGTGCGCTGCTGCCGTATTCTCGGGGAAATGTTCAGGGACACGCTCGTGGTGGCGATCGGCACCGCGATGTCGCGCCTCACCGGCCTGCTCCGGGTCGTCGTGTTCGGGGTGATCATCGGCCAGACCGCCCTCGCCGACGCGTTCGACGGCGCCAACAACAGCCCGAACAGCATCTACGAACTCCTGGTGGGCGGTCTCCTCGCCGCAAGCCTCGTGCCGCTCTTCACTCGCTTCGCCGAGGACGAGGACGAGGACGCAACGGACGCGGTCGTCTCCGCCTCGCTCATCGTGCTCGCCATCGCGACCGTGCTCGCCGTGATCGCCGCCCCGCTCATCTTCCGCCTGTTCTCCCTGCACCCCAGCCCGGCAGTCAACCCGGACACGTTCCGGCGCGCCGGCACGATGATGTCCCGGGTCTTCCTGGTGCAGATCTTCTTCTACGGGCTGACCGCCATCGGTTCCGCGCTCCTCAACTCGCGCAGGAAGTTCTTCGCGGCCGCGTGGGCGCCGGTGCTGTCGAACGTGGTCACGATCACGCTGATGGTCCTCATCCCCTTCACCCGGGACGGCACCCCGAAACTGCAGGACATCTTCAACGACCGGACGTTCTTCTGGCTGTTCACGATGTCGGCCACAGGCGGCGTCATGGCGATGGGGCTGGTCCTCGTCCCCGCGATGAGGCGCGCCGGGATCCCGTTCCGGTTCCGCCCGGACTTCTCCCACCCGGCCGTGCGCACGATGGTGAAGCTCTCCACGTGGACGTTCGGGTACGTCGTCACCAACCAGGTGGCCCTCATCGTGGTGAAGAACCTGGCCCGCCCGGGAAGCGGGAACCAGGACGCCTACTCGAAGGCGTACACGTTCTTCCTCCTGCCCCACGGGCTCCTCGCCATCTCCATCGCCACCACCTTCGTGCCGGAACTCGTGCGCCGGGTGCGCGCCGCCGACACGGGCGGGTTCCGCGACTGGGTCACCTCCGGGGTGCGGTGGATCCTCATCCTCACCGTGCCGTCGTCGGTGGCCATGGTGATCCTGTCCAAGCCGATCATCGTGACCCTCCTCGAGCACGGCCACTTCAGCTCCTCCGCCTCCGAGAACACTGCACGCGCGCTCGCCGGCCTGGCCGTGGGGCTGGCGGGGTTCTCCGTGTACATCTTCGCCCTGCGCGGTTTCTACGCACACGAGGACACGAGGACGCCGTTCTTCATCAACCTGTTCCAGAACGCGCTCAACATCGTGCTCGCCGTCACGCTCGTGGACCGGCACGAGGTCCTCGGCCTCGGTCTCGCGTTCGGCATCTCGTACATCGTCGCGTCCGTGCTTGTCCTCTGGGTCCTGCACACCAAGCACGGCGCAATCGACTGGCCCAGGCTCGCCGCGATCGCCGTGAAGACCGTCTCGGTCTCCGCCGCGATGGGGCTGGTCGTGTGGGCCATACCCGTGGCACTCGAGGCTCGCTCGGGCTTCACCCAGTCGGCCGAGTTGTTCCTTGCGGTCCTCGCGGGGCTCGCGACCTACGTGGTCGGTCTGTACCTGGTGAGGGTCCCCGAGATGCACGACCTCAGGTCGCTCCTGCCGCGGCGCTCCACCGACGTGGGTGCGGACGCCTAGGCGGGCTCGGCCTAGACGAGAACGACGAGGTCGTCGCGGTGGACCACCTCGACCGGCCATGCAGGGTCCAGGTCCGCAGACCGCTTCCCCGCGGCGCCGGTCACCTGTGCCGACGACATCGTGCTCATGCCGCGTGCCACCACGGTGCCCGCGGAGTCGAGTATCTCGATGGTGGCCCCGGCCTCGAAAGTGCCGCCGCACGACGTGACGCCGGCGGGAAGCAAAGAGGTGCCGCGTCCGGTGAGAGCCGCACGTGCACCGTCGTCAACGGTGACGGTGCCCTCGGTCTCGGACGCGAAGGCGATCCACAGCTTCCGGGCCGACAGGTTCCGGTCGTGGGGCTCGAACCGCGTCCCCATGGACTCGTCACCGTTGACCGCAGCCACCACGGCCCCCTCGCGGGTCGCAGCCGCGATCACCGCGGTCACGCCCGACCATGACGCAATGCGCGCCGACGCCAGCTTCGAGGCCATTCCTCCGCTCCCGCGGTCCGACCCCTTCTCGGTGGCGGTCACGCTGAGCAACGGGTCGTCCGCCGCGACGTGCGCGACGCGCCGCGCACCCGGGTTCGTGCGCGGGTCATCCGTGTAGAGGCCGTCGGTGTCGGTCAGCAGCACGAGCATGTCGGCGGCCACGAGGTGGGCGACGAGCGCCGCCAGGTGGTCGTTGTCCCCGTAGCGGATCTCGTTGTTGGCGATCGCGTCGTTCTCGTTTATGACGGGGACGCACCCGTACTCGAGCAATCTCCCGAGGGTCGCCCTCGCGTGGAGGTACTGCTGCCTGTCCACGAAGTCGTGCGGGACCAGGAGGACCTGGGCGGTCACAAGGGAGTGAGAGGCGAACGCGTCCCCGTACGCGGCCATCAGCCGCGGCTGACCGACCGCCGAGAGCGCCTGCAGGGAGAGCACGTCGGCGGGGCGTGACAGCAGCCCGAGGCCGGCAATCCCGGATGCGACCGCCCCGGAGGTGACGAGGACGACCTCGTGCCCGAGCGCCCGGACGGCCGCGATCTGGCCGACCACGGCATCGATGACCTCGAGCCTGAGGTGGCCGGCCTCGTCCGTGAGCGAGGAGCTCCCGATCTTGACGACGACGCGCATGGCCACAGGTTCACACTTCCGGGACGAATTCGAAACTGAATTCCGAGATCCACACAACGTCGCCCTCGCGCACCCCGGCCCGGGACAGCAGGCGCGGCACGCCCAGCTTGGCCAGACGGTCGTCGATGTAGTTGAGGGCCTCGGGGGACGTGACGTCGTTCAGGGCGACTACGCGCTCGGCGTCCCTGCCGTGGACACGGAACTCGTTGTCCCCCAGCTGCTCCACCCATGCGTGCGACGGCTCCGGCCGCATGATGATCGTTGACTCGCCCACGGGCTCCTCGAGCCGGGCGCGCGCCACGAGGGACGCGAGCTCGCCGACGATGCGGCCGACGTTGTGCCTGGTGACCGACGACATGGACGGATGCGGCCATGCCTCCATCGTCTCAGGGGTGGCGCTGTCGGTCTTCGTGCCGACGATGAGGAAGGGCCGCTCCAGCAGTTCGGGCCGGTAGTTGCCCACCTCGTGCTGGAGGATCTGCAGCTGGTCCGCCGGGGCGATGCCGTCGAGTGCCACGAGGTCGACGAGGTAACAGAGGACGCGCGCGCGCTCCACGTGCCGCAGGAACTGGTGGCCCAGCCCTCTCCCCTCGCTCGCGCCCTCGATGAGCCCCGGGATGTCCGCCATCACGAACTCCGTCGCGTCGTCCACCCGCACCACGCCGAGATGCGGCTCGAGGGTGGTGAACGGGTAGTTCGCGATCTTGGGCTTGGCGGCGGACACCGTGCTGATGAAGGTGGACTTGCCCGCGTTCGGGAAGCCGACGAGAGCGACGTCGGCCATCAGTTTCAGCTCGAGGCCGAGCCACCTCTCGACCCCCTCCTCGCCCTGCTCGGCGAACGAGGGCGCGCGCCTCTTGTTGTTGAGGAACTTCGCGTTGCCGCGGCCGCCGCGCCCACCCGTTGCCGCGAGCCACCTGTCGCCGTGGTTCACGAGGTCGGCGAGGATCTCACCGGTGTACATGTCGCGGGCGACGGTCCCCTCCGGCACGTGGATCTCCATGTCCTCGCCGCGACGGCCGTGCAGGTCCTTGCCCTTGCCGTGCACGCCGTTGCCCGCACGGCGGTGCGGGTGGTCGCGGAAGGCGAGGAGAGACGCCACGTTGCGGTCGGCGACGAGCCACACGTCACCGCCCTTCCCGCCGTCGCCGCCGTTCGGGCCGCCCATGGCGACCGGACCCTCGCGCCGGAAACTCACGCAGCCCGCGCCGCCGTCGCCGCCGCGGACGTTCAGTTGGGCTTCGTCGACGAACACACTCATAGGGACCCTGGAAGGCTACCTGTGGCTCTTTGCGCCCTCCGGGAGCCTCCCGGGGGCGGACACACTGCTCACCTACGATTCTGCGCGTGGAGAACTCCCCTGCCGCACCCACCGAACGCAGCGACACCTGGGTCTCCACCATGTCCGGGAGTGCCTCGTCACACGGCATCACGGTGGCCCATGCCGACTCCTGGGCAGGCACCGGCACGCGCGAGGTGGCCGACCGTCATCACCGGGAGGAATCCGCCGACCGCGAGATGGCACCTCTCGCCACCCGTGCCACGGGTGCGGGCACCCGCGACACCCCGGAGGAGCCCGACCCCCACCGCACATGTTTCGAGCGTGACCGCGACCGCATCCTCCACGCGGCGTCATTCCGCCGTCTGGCGGGCAAGACGCAGGTCTTCGTGTTCCCCGACGACCACCAGCGGACCCGCCTCACCCACGCCCTCGAGGTCGCCCAGGTCGCGGTGTCTGTCGCGCGGGTGCTGCGCCTGAACGTGGCGCTCACCGAGGCGATCGCGCTCGGCCACGACTGCGGTCACGGTCCGGGCGGGCATGCCAGCGAGGATGCGCTCGCCCCGTACATCGACGGCGGCTACGACCACGCAGTGTGGGGCGCCGACGTCGCCCTCGCGCAGCTCAACCTGTGCCACGAGACCCTCGACGGCATCCGAAACCACAGCTGGTCGCGTCCCGCGCCGCGCACCCCTGAGGGCGAGGTCGTCAGCTGGGCCGACCGCATCGCGTACGTCTGCCATGACTTCGAGGATGCCGTCCACGCAGGCATCGTCTCCCCGTCCGACCTTCCCGCGGTCGTCAGTTCCCGTTGCGGCACCACCAGGCGCGAGCAACTCGGCGCCCTCATCACGTCCATGATCGAGGCCACCTCGCACACCGGGCGGATCGGCATGGTGCCCGACACCGCCGAGGCGCTCGCCGCCTTCCGCAGGTTCAACTACGAGTCCATCTACCACCGTGCCGAGTCACGCGCGCAGGCAACCGCGGTGATCGACATGCTCCGCGCGCTCGTGGACGCCTACGTCGCGTCGCCGCATCTGCTGCCGGGCCGCACTGACGGCTCCCTCGAGGCCGGCACCGCCGGGGCCGCGCACGCCGCGGTCGCGTACGTGGGCGGCATGACCGACAGGTTCGCGTGCCGCCAGGCCGTCACCCTGCTCAACTACCCCGCAGACAGGCTGCCTCAGGGAATCGACACCCTGCTCTAGGTCCGGGTGCGGAATCTGCCCGGGAACGCAAAAGGCGCGCCCGGAGGCGCGCCGTTCGCAGTGTGGGTGACCTTTCAGGCCACTGGGACCACGTCCACGACCTTCCGGCCGCGGCGCTCGCCGAACTTCACGCTTCCGTCGACCAGGGCGAACAGTGTGTCGTCCTTGCCGATGCCCACGTTCTTGCCCGGGTGCACCTTGGTGCCGCGCTGGCGGATGATGATCGTGCCTGCGGTGATCGCCGTGCTGTCGAACACCTTCACGC
>CAYXRQ010000025.1:0-10738 GCA_964466765.1 uncultured Bifidobacterium sp.
GATTCCGTTCTTCAGGTCGTTCGTGCTGATGGCGGGCATGACAGTTCCTTGGGGGTGTGGGTGAGGATTCGGCAACCGGTTGCGGTCACCTCGACGAGGTCCTCGATACGGACCCCACCGACCCCCTTACGATAGAGCCCGGGTTCCACCGTCACCACCTCGCCGGCCGAGAGGACCTCGCTGCAGTTCGGCCCCATGATCGGGGTCTCGTGGATCACCAGTCCCACGCCGTGGCCGGTGCCGTGGAGGTACTCATGCTCGACGCCGTGCTCCCGGTACACCGCCCGGACCGCACCGTCGACCCCGGACCCGGCCACGCCGGCGCGTACGGCGGCCAGCCCCGCCGCCTGTGCCTCGGCCACGATCGCGTTCATCCCGGCGAGTTCGGGCGGCACCGAACCGACCGCCACCGTGCGCGTCATGTCCGACCGGTACCCGCCGACCTCGGCGCCCATGTCGATGACGACCATGTCGCCGTCGGTGATCTCGCGGCGTGACGGCTCGTGGTGCGGGCGCGCCCCGTTCGGGCCGGACGCGACGATCGTCGGGAACGACATGCCGTCCGCGCCCAGCCGGAGCATCTCGCTGTCGAGACGCAGCCGCACCTCGGCCTCCGTGCGGCCGGCCAGCCCGTCCGCGACCACTCCCTGCAGGGCCTCGTCGGCGATGGCCGCCGCGCGCTCGATCAACGCGAGCTCGGTGCCGTCCTTCACCCTGCGCAGCACTGCGACCGGGCACTGCCCGCGCACCACACGGACCGACGCGCAGAGCTCGTCCATGAACGCGGCAGTCACGGCGTGCGGGTCGACGGAGACGTCCGAGTCACCCACCCTCGCGGCGACGTCGGCGATCACCGCAGCCCCGCCGCGGGTGCGCACCACCTCGACATCGTGGCCGGCCTCCCCCGCCTCGTCGGCGGCCCGCTCCACGTAGCGACCGTCCACCAGCAGGACCACACGGCCGTCCTGTGCGACGAGTGCGGTGGCGGTGCTCCCCGAGAAGCCCGTGAGCCAGCGGATGTCCTCCGCGCGGGGCACGAGCAGCCACTCCGCCCCGAACCGGCCGGCCAGGCGCGGCGCCCGCGGCGGGTTCATCCGAGGAGCGCGACTGCCGTGTGGGCCGCCACGTCGTAGCCGAGCCCTCCGAAACCGGCGATGGTGCCGTTCACGACCGGGGCAATGACGCTCGTGTGGCGGAAGCCCTCCCGCGCGCCCGGGTTCGAGATGTGGATCTCGATCTTCGGGCCGTCGAAGGCACGGAGTGCATCATGGAGCGCCCATGAGTAGTGGGTGAGCGCGCCCGCGTTGATGATGATCGCACCGTGCGCGGTGCGGGCTCCCTGCACGGCGGACACGATCTCGGACTCGGAGTTGGACAGGAAGGAGTCCACCGCCACCCCCGAGCGCGATGCGACGGCGCGGACTCGCTCGACGTGGTCGTCGACGGTGTCGGTGCCGTAGGTCGCAGGCTCGCGCTCGCCGAGGAGGTTCAGGTTCGGCCCGTGGATCACGAGGATGCTGCGCGGAGGCATGGGACCACGGTAGTCCCGCGGGCGGCGGCGCCTCAGCCGTTTTCCGCGACGAAATCGGCGTAGGCCGCCTCGATCATCTCCGTGGGCACCCCCGGCACCACCTCGAGACCCCTGGCCGAGTCGAGCACGAAGGTCAGCGAGGTCAGGGCCTTCTTGTCCCTGCCCATCTCCTCGATGAGCGCGCCTGCGTTGATGCCCGCCGGCATCCGCACGTCGAGCGAGTAGGTGCCACGCACGACCGCATAGTGCTCGGCCAGGCGCGCGGCGTCGATGCGCCCCATCCTCACGCCGAGATGGCCGGCGAACAGCAGGCCGAGGGCCACGGCCTCACCGTGCGCGATCGAGTACGAGGTGAGCGACTCGACCGCGTGGGCCAGGGTGTGGCCGTAGTTCAGCAGCGCCCTCACACCCCCCTCGCGTTCGTCGGACTCGACGATGCGCGCCTTGATCTCGACAGCGCGTGCGATGCGGTCCGCCAGCCCGAGCGAGGCGAGGTCCTCGCGCGCGATGAAGTGGTACTTGGCGAGCTCGCCCATGCCGCACCTCTGCTCGCGCGCGGGGAGCGACTCGAGGGCATCGAGGTCGCAGGCGACCGCGCTCGGCTGCCAGAAGGCGCCGATGAGGTTCTTCCCCTCCGGGATGTTCACGCCCGTCTTGCCCCCGACCGCGGCGTCCACCATCCCGAGCAGCGACGTGGCCACGTGCATCACCGGGATGCCACGGTGGTACGCGGAGGCGGCGAATCCAGCAACGTCGGTGACCATCCCGCCGCCGACCCCCACGATGACGTCGTTGCGGGTGAGGCCCTCCCGGGAGAACGCGCGGCAGAGCGACTCCACCGTCGAGAGCGACTTGTGCTCCTCGCCGGCGCCGATGCGGTGGATGCTCACGTCGACCCCGCCGAACGACGGGACGAGCGACGCGGGGATGCCCTCCTGTGTGACCACCGCGACGCGGCGCGCCGCGGGGGGAAGCACCGCGGCGAGCTCGTGGCGCGCGCCGTGGCCCACGAAGACCGGGTAGGCCGTGTGGCCGACGTTCACGGAGACGGTGCGCATGTCACCCATTCGTACCACTCCCCCCGGCTTGCGCGGCGGAGTACGCGGCGGACACAGCCCGCGCGACCTCCTCCACGCTGATCCCCGTGGTGTCGATGATGGTGTCCGCGACCTCCGCGTACAGGGGCGAACGCTCGTCGTGCAGTCGCATGAGCGTTGCCCGGGGGTCGTCATCGAGGAGCGGTCGGTGCCCGCCGCGCGACACGCGCTCCACGAGGGCCTCCGGGTCCGTCCTCAGCCACACCACCCATGCATCACCGCTCCGCCGTGCGTCGTTGATGAGATCCCGGTTCGGTCCCCGGGTGACGACGCCGCCCGCGGCGGCGATGACTGCCCGGGACCCGCCGCTCAGTGCGGAGCGCAGCGCATCCTCCTCGGCCGCACGGAAGGCCTCCTCGCCGTCCTGCGCGAAGATCTCGCGCACCGTGCGCCCGGCCGCGTCCTCCACGATCTTGTCCGTGTCGAGCAGGGCCGCGTCCATGGACGCAGCAAGACGACGGGCGACGGCGCTCTTGCCCGACCCCATCAGACCGACGAGCACGATGAACCTCGGTGACGCCACGGCGTCACCGCAGCGTGTTCTTGAACGACTCTGCGTTGGCCACGAACTCGCGCAGGGAGTCGCCACCGAACTTGCGCTGTGCCTCCGACGCCAGGACGAGCGCGACCATCGTCTCCACGATGACACCGAGCGCCGGCACCGCCGTGACGTCGGTGCGCTCCTTGAAGCTGACCGTCTCCTCCTTGGTGACGGTGTCCACCGTCTTCAGCGTCGGGCGGTTCAGTGTGGCGAGCGGCTTCATCGCGGCGCGGACGATCAGCGGCTCGCCGGTGGTGATGCCGCCCTCCGTGCCGCCCGAACGGTGGCCCTCGCGCACGTACCGCGAGTTCGCCGCGTCCCACATGATCGGGTCGTGTGCCTTGCTGCCGACCAGCCCGGCGACCTCGAAACCGTCGCCGATCTCGACACCCTTGACCGCCTGGATGCTCATCACGGCCTGGGCGAGCAGGGCGTCGATCTTGCGGTCCCAGTGCACGTGGCTGCCGAGCCCGATCGGGACGCCGTGGGCGACTGCCTCCACGATCCCGCCGAGACTGTCGCCCTCACGGGCGGCGTTCTTGATCTCCGAGACCATCGCCTGTGCCGCCGTCTCGTCGGCGCACCTCACCTCGGAAGCGTCGATGCGGGCGAGGTCGTCCATCGTGGGCAGCACGCCGCCCTGCACACGGGCCGACCCCATCTGCACAACGTGGCTGAGGATCCCCACCCCGAGGTGGGAGAGCAGGAGCTTGGCGAGCGACCCGGCGGCGACTCGTGCCGCGGTCTCGCGGGCACTGGCGCGCTCCAGGACGTCGCGCGCGTCGCTGAAGCCGTACTTCTGCATGCCGACGAGGTCTGCGTGGCCCGGACGGGGCTGGGTCAGGGGCGTCTCGGTGGCGCCGGGCTCCGGCGACATCTCGGCGTGCCACTTGTCGCTGCGGAACCACTCCGAGTTCTGGATCTCGATCGCCACGGGAGAACCGAGCGTGCGGCCGTGGCGGACGCCGCCGACCAGGGTGATGACATCCTGTTCGAACCGCTGCCGGGGACCGCGGCCGTAGCCCAGACGGCGGCGGGCGAGCTCGCCCTCGATGTCCGACGCGAGCACGGGGAGACCTGCGGGCAGGCCCTCCACGATGACGGTCAGGGCCCGGCCGTGGGATTCTCCGGCGGTCAGGTAGCGCAGCACCCCGTCAGGCTACTTGGGGCGTCGCGCCAGTTCCCGCTCTGATTCCGCGCGCATCAGCTCCGCCGGCGCCATCCGGCCGAACCAGAGTTGCTGCTGGTGGCGTGCCTGGTGGATGAGCATCCACAGCCCGTCGACGGTGGCGGCACCCCGGGCGGAGGCCTCCTCCAGCAGCGCGGTGCGCAACGGGGAGTAGACAGCGTCGAGGACCGTGAGGCCCGCGTGCAGCAGACCGGGATCGAGCGGGAGTTCCTCCGTGTTCATCCCCACTGATGTCGCGTTCACGAGCACGTCGGCACCCGCGACGTCCTGCGGGGAGCCGACTCGGATCGATCCACGGAGGCCGGGATGGCCCGACACCGCTGCCACCAGCGCCCCGGCGTTCGCCGCCGACCTGTTCGACACGGTGACGTCGGCACCCGCCGCGACGAGAGCAAGCGCGACTGCACGCGCGGTGCCGCCCGCACCGAGGATGACCGCGCGGGACGACGGGACGTCGACTCCGCCGACCGATGCGAGCGCGTCGCGGCATCCCCTGCCGTCCGTGTTCGACCCGCGCAGCCTCCCGTCCGGCAGCACGGTGATGCAGTTGACCGCGCGCAGGAGGGCTGCATCGTCGTCGATCTCGTGGAGGTGGCCGATCACTGCCTCCTTGAGCGGCATCGTGACCGACAGGCCCCCGAAACCCTCCTCCGGGGCAGCCGCGAGGAACCCGCCGACATCCTCCGCACGGCACTCGACCGCGTCGTAGGTCCAGTCGATGCCGAGCGCGGCGAACGACACGCGGTGGATGGCGGGCGAGAGACTGTGCGAGACCGGCGAGCCGATGACAGCCGCCCTGCGGCGCGCGGGCGCGGTCACGGGAGCAACCCAGCCTCTCTCGCCTTCGTCACGTTGGCGAGATGCTGTTCGTACGTCGTCGCGAACGCGTGCCTCCCGTCCTTGTCGGAGACCACGTAGTACAGGTACTCGCACTTGGTGCCGCGCGGCAGGCCGACGCACGCCTCGTCGGACCGCGGCGGGCTGCCCGCAGGCGCCAGGGCGGCGCGGATCGACGCGCGGCCGGGGTTAGCGATCGGCGTGGGCGGGAGACCGTACTGGGTGTAGGTGTTGTACGGCCCGTCGGCCGCCTTCAGGTCGGCAAAGGATGCCGAGGGGTCCGCGTTGTAGAGGAGGGTGGCATCGATCTCGAGCCTCATCCTCTGGTCGCCGCTCTTCGCGAGACGGTTGTAGATCACCTGGGCGATCTTCGGGCGGTCTGCCTCCACCTTGGCCTCGCGCTCGATCATCGACGCGATGATGAGCACCTCGTACGGCGAGTAGCCGAGTGCCTTCGCGCCGGCCTCGAGGTCCTCCTGGCGGGCCACCCGCTCCATCATGGATGCGAGGCGGGAAACGACCCTGCTCTCGGTGTCGTCACCCGAGACCTGGTACGTGTCCGGGAACAACAGGCCCTCCATCGACACGGTGCCCGCCGGTGCGAGGGCCGACGTCACGGAACCGTCCGACGCCGCCGCGAGGAAGTCGCCCGTGGAGAAGAAGGTCATCTTCTCCGACAGGCGTGCGGCCATCTGCGCCACCGTGAAGCCCTCCGGGAACGTGACGTTCACGAAGGTCTGGGCGGGAGGGGTGGAGAGCGCGTCCACGATGGACCCGGCGCTGTCGCCAGGTCTCAGCGCGTAGTAGCCGGGAGTCGGCGTCAGGCCCCCGCGCGAGCGCGCGTACCAGGAGAACAGCCTCTCGTTGCTGATGATCCCCTCGTCGTGCAGTCGCGCCACGACGTCGTCGAGCGAGTCGCCCTCCCCCACGGTGAAGTTCACCGCGGCACCGGGCTCACCGGACGGGTTCAGTTGGTGCACGACCCACAGCCCGGAGATCCCGAGCAGGAGGACCGTCACGATGAGCACGGTCACGAGGCTGCGCAGTGGCCCTCTGGCCGACTCGAACGACGGCGGTTCCTCGTCGAACGAGTCCTCCGGCAGGGCGACGGGTTCGTCCCAGGGGTCTGTCACCCAGTCCCCAACCAGCAGGGGGTCGCGACCCTCCTCCTCGGGCTTCACGACTTGTCCCCGTGCCGGGAGTCCAGCCACGACTGCAGGAGGATGGCAGCCGCCACCTTGTCGACGACGAGCCGTCGCTGCTTGGCGTCGAGGTTCGCCTCCTTGAGAGAGCGCTCGGCGGTCACCGTTGTGAGGCGCTCGTCGTGCAGGTGCACGGGCACCCCGACCACCTCGACGAGCGAGTCCGCCTCGGACTGCGCCGACCGGGCCGCCGGGCCGCGGGAGCCGTCCATGTTCAGCGGCAGCCCGACCACGACCGCCTCTGCCTCCTCCTCCCGCACGATCCGCGCGATCTCCGCATGGTCGGCCCGCCGGGACTTCGCGCGCTGGATGACGAGGAGCGGCGAGGCAACTGACCCGCCGCGGTCGCTCACGGCGACACCGATCCGCTTCGTCCCGAGGTCAAGTCCGATGACGCGCACGCCCGAACGGTAGTTCGCGGCGGTCAGGAGCGGGCGGAGGCCGACCTGGCCTTCTCGCGCGCGATGCGCAGAGCCTCGTCGATGCCGTCGGGGTTCTTGCCGCCCGCGGTCGCGACGTCGCCCTTGCCGCCACCGCCCCCGCCGACGCTTCGCGCGGCCTCCTTGATGAGCTCGCCTGCCTGGACGCCGACACCCTGGCCGACGGCCGCGACGAGCGACACGCCGCCGGTGTCGGTGACCCCGCACAGCACGACCACGGGCACGCCCTGCTGGCGCACCGCAACGGCCAGGTCGCGCAGGTCGTTCGCCGTGAGCCCGTCGATGCGTTCCACCACCGTGCCCGCCTCGGCCCGTGCCGACAGCTCGGCGGCACGGCCGCTGGCGAGCCTCGCCCGGAGCGTCTTCACCTCGTCCTGCGCGGCGCGCAGTTCCTCGATGCGGCGCTCCACCCCGGCCACGAGGTCCTCGGGCTTGGAACCGACGAGTGCGGACGCACGGGCGAGCACCTCGTCGTAACCCTGCACCAGGCGCACGGTGTTGGCGCCGGTGACGGCCTCGATGCGGCGCAGGTTCGACCCGATGCTGCCCTCGGACACGATCTTGATGGTGCCGATGTCACCGGTGGCCGACACGTGGGTGCCGCCGCACAGCTCCACCGAGCTGCCGGCCCGGAGGACCCTCACCGTGTCGCCGTACTTGTCCCCGAAGAACGCGATCGCACCCGCGGCGAGCGCCTCATCCTTCGACGTCTCGGACGCGTCGACTGCGGTGTTCGCAAGGACCTCGCGGTTCGCGAGCTCCTCGATGCGCCTGATCTCCTCGGGGGTGACCGCGGCGTAGTGGCTGAAGTCGAAGCGGAGCCTGTCGGGCGACACCAGCGAACCTGCCTGCTTGACGTGCTCGCCGAGCACGGTGCGCAGTGCCCAGTGCAGCACGTGCGTGCCGGTGTGGTTGCGCCTGGTCGCGGCGCGTGCGGCGGTGTCGATGGACGCAGTCACGGACGCGCCCTCCTCGATCTCCCCGCGCACCGGCCGGCACACGTGGCGCCGCAGGCCCGGCAGGGCGAACGTGGTGTCGAGCACCTCGGCCTCGAAGTCGGCGCAGTAGATGCGCCCGGTGTCGCCGACCTGGCCGCCGCTCTCCGCATAGAACGGCGTGTGGTCGAGGAAGACCTCGAAGGTCGGGCCGTCACCGGGGATCACTGCGAGGACGGTGGACTGCGCGGTGTCGTGGGTGTACCCGACGAAGTCGGTGGTCCCGTGCTGCTCCATGACGGCGCGGTAGGACTCGACTCGGTCCTCGTCGGCGCGACCGGAGCGGCGCGCCTCCTTGGCGCGGCGGCGCTGCTCCTGCATCTCTGCGTCGAAACCCGCCGTGTCGACCTCGACCCCGCGCTCCGAGGCGATCTCCTGGGTGAGCTCGAGGGGGAACCCGTACGTGTCGTGCAGCAGGAACGCCGACGACCCCGGCAGCACCTTTGCGCCTCCCGAGATGCCGTCCTCGAGGATGCCGAGCCCCGTCTTCAGCGTGTGACGGAACCGTTCCTCCTCCTTCGTGAGCACCCCGAGGATGAAGTCCCTGTTGCCGTGGAGGTCGGGGTATGCCCGGCCCATGACGTCGATGGCCACCTCGGACAGGCCGGGCATGACGAGCTTCTCGGTGCCGAGGAGGAACGCGTGCCTGATCGCGCGCCTGATGATGCGGCGCAGCACGTAGCCCCTGCCCTCGTTGGACGGGAACACGCCGTCGTTGATGAGCATGGTGGACGACCGCGCGTGCTCGGCGAGCACCCTGAGGCTGAAGCTCTCCCGGTGCCCGTAGTCGCCGGCCGCGTACGTGGCGCCGGTGAGGGAGGCGGCCTTGTCCACGAGCGGGAACAGCACGTCCGTCTCCCAGACAGAGTCGACGCCCTGGCGCAGCGCGAGGATGCGCTCGAGCCCG
This sequence comes from uncultured Bifidobacterium sp., assembly GCA_964466765.1. GTDB lineage: Bacteria > Actinomycetota > Acidimicrobiia > Acidimicrobiales > Ilumatobacteraceae > UBA2093. The sequence continues at coordinate 8,740 of CAYXRQ010000025.1, forward strand.
GCACCGGTGTCGATGCTCGGTCGCGGGAGCGGCGTGCGGGTGCGGTCGGGCGCCTGGTTGTACTGCATGAACACGAGGTTCCAGAACTCCATGAACCTGTCGCCGTGCGGGTCGTTCAGCGGCCCGCCGTCGGGCCCGAACGCGGGGCCCCTGTCGATGTGTATCTCGGAGCACGGACCGCACGGCCCGGTGTCACCGGCCTGCCAGAAGTTGTCCTTGTCGCCGAGCCTCTGGATGCGGTCCATCGGCACGCCGATCTGCTCGTGCCAGATGGCCTCGGCCTCGTCGTCGCTCTCGTGCACGGTGATCCACAGGCGGTCGCCGTCGAAGCCGAGCCGCTCGGTCACGAGGTTCCACGCCCACGGGATGGCGTCGGACTTGAAGTAGTCGCCGAACGAGAAGTTCCCGAGCATCTCGAAGAAGACCAGGTGGCGCTTCGTGCGCCCCACGTCGTCGAGGTCGTTGTGCTTGCCGCCAGCGCGGACGCACTTCTGCACGCTGACGGCGCGCGAGTAAGGGGCGGCCTCGTCACCGAGGAAGTAGGGCTTGAACGGCACCATGCCCGCAACCGTGAAGAGCAGGGTCGGGTCGTGCGGGATCAGGCTGGCCGACGGCACGACCGAGTGGGACCTCTCCGCGAAGAAGGACGTGAAGGCACTGCGGATCTCGTCCGCGGACTGCGGTTGCCTTCCTGTCGCCATGGAAGAACGAGCCTACCTGTGGGTGCTGCGCGGCTGCGGTGCAATATGGCGCCGCTGTGTCGTCGATGTCGTTGTGGCGGGCACCGGTGCATCCTCGCGGTCATCGTCGTCCATGAGACCCACGATGCCGGTCACCGCGACCCGGAGCTGGCGCCATGCGGCGAGCGCCGTGCGCGCCACGAGACGCGCGACCGACTCGACCGTGATTGCCTCGCGCAGTTCGTCGGTCTTGCGCCGAGCCCACGCGACCCCGAGCACGCCGCAGACCGCCCCGAGGAGGAACCAGAACACGCGCCTAAACATCGTCCTCACGGTAGTAGGACAGGTCGGGCCGGCCCAACGGGCGGAACGAGGTGGTGTCCGGCCCGATCGGGGGCACCTCCCCCGTGCGTCCCTCCCGGACGTCCTCGACAGCGGCCCACACCGCCGAGGTGACTGCCCTGCTCTTCGGCGCGAGCGAGAGGTGGACGACGGCATGGGCCAGGTTGTGGAGGGCCTCGGGCATGCCGACCATCTCCACGGCGGTGGCTGCGGCCGAGGCGACCGGCAGTGCGAGCGGGTCCGCCGTGCCGATGTCCTCGCTCGCGAAGATCACGAGGCGGCGGGCGACGAACCTCGGGTCCTCGCCCCCCTCGACCATCCGTGCCAGCCAGTGCAGTGCGGCGTCCACGTCGCCGGAGCGCATCGACTTGATGAAGGGCGACGCGATGTCGTAGTGGGCGTCGCGGTCGAACCGCTGCACGCTGGTGTCGAGCGCGGCGGCCGCCTCGTCCATCCCGACGGGTCCCGTCTCCGTGATGGCGCACGCGACCTCGAGCGCGGTGAGCGCCTGCCTTGCATCGCCCGCGCACCGGGCGGCGATCCGCTCGAGCACGCCCTCGACCGCGGTGCGGCCCTCTGCCTCCAGTCCGCGCCGCATCACCTCGACGAGTGCCACCTCGCCCACGGGGTGGAGCCGGAACACTGTTGACCTGCTGCGCAGCGCCGGGTTGACCGAGAACGAGGGGTTCTCGGTCGTCGCGCCGATGACCGTCAGCAGGCCGCTCTCCACCGCGTGGAGGAGGGCGTCCTGCTGCGTGGTCGAGAACCGGTGGATCTCGTCGATGAAGACGAGCGTCGAGCGGGCGTACTGGCCGATGCGGTCGTTCGCCCGCTCGATCACCTCGCGGATGTCCTTCACGCCCGCGGTCACGGCGGACAGCCGCTCGAACTCACGTTCCGTGGTCGACGCGATGATCCCGGCGATCGTGGTCTTCCCCGTGCCGGGCGGGCCCCACAGGATGACGGAGGAGAGCGCA
>CAYXRQ010000026.1:0-10601 GCA_964466765.1 uncultured Bifidobacterium sp.
CGCTGTCCGGCAACCCGGACGTCCTCTCCATCGAGCCTGACGGCATCGTCCAGCTTGATGCCGACCAGTCCGGCGCCACGTGGGGCCTCGACCGGCTGGACCAGCGCGCCCTTCCGCTCAACCAGACGTACTCGTACACCAACACGGGTGCCGGGGTCACTGCGTACGTGATCGACACCGGGATCCGCCCCACCCACACCGACCTTGCAGGCCGGGTGCAGAGCGGCTTCACCACGGTGTCGGACGGCCGCGGCACGAACGACTGCAACGGCCACGGCACCCACGTGGCCGGTACCATCGGCGGCACCACGTACGGCGTCGCGAAGAACGTCACCCTCGTCCCCGCGCGCGTGTTCGGCTGCAGCGGCGGGGCCAGCTACTCGGCGATCATCGCCGCGGTCGACTGGGTCATCAACCACCACCAGGCGGGAGTGCCGGCGGTCGCCAACATGAGCCTCGGCGGTCCAGTGTCGTCGGCACTGAACACCGCCGTCGCGCGCGGCGTCGCCGACGGAATTGTCTTCGCGGTGGCGGCCGGCAACGACAGCTCGGATGCTTGCCTCAAGTCGCCGGCGAGCGAGCCCTCGGCGCTCACGGTCGGAGCCACGTCGTCGAGCGACTGGCGCGCCTACTTCTCGAACTTCGGTTCGTGCGTCGACGTCTTCGCGCCCGGTCTCGGCATCACGTCCGCATGGCACGACAGCGACACGTCCGTGCGCACGATCAGCGGCACCTCGATGGCCACGCCGCACGTTGCCGGTGCGGCAGCCCTCTATCTCCAGGCGAACCCGACGGCCACTCCGGCAGCCGTCTCCAGTGCGCTCCTCGCCGCCGCGTCGCCGAACCTCGTCATGGACCCGGGTGCCGGTTCCCCGAACAGGCTCCTCCACACGGGCACTTTCGCCCCCGCCCCGCCCTCCCGACCGTCGTCGCCGTCGTCGCTGACCGCCGTGGGAGGGAACACCCAGGTGCAGCTCTCGTGGGCGGCGCCCTCCTTCGACGGGGGAGCGGTCGTCACCGACTATGTCGTCCAGTACTCGACGGACGGCACCACGTGGACCACGTTCAACGACGGTGTGTCGTCCGCCCGGAACGCCACGGTCACGGGTCTCGTCAACGGAGTCGCGCACTCGTTCCGCGTCGCCGCGGTGAACTCAGTGGGCACGGGTCCCACTGGTGCTGTCGCCACGGCCACGCCGGTCGCCCCCGGCGTCCCGTCTGCCCCGCGGAGCCTCACGGGCAGTGCCGGCAGGCAGGCAGCCAGCTTGTTCTGGTCGGTGCCACTCTCGACCGGTGGCTCCGCGGTGACGGACTACGTCATCGAGTACACGACCCCCACGGTCACCACCTGGACCGTCATGCCCGATCCCGTCTCAACTGCGGTCTCCGCGCCGCTGACCGGACTCGCCGCGAATGTCGCCCACACGTTCCGTGTGAGCGCCGTGAACGTGGCCGGCAGGGGCACCCCGAGCAACACCGTGACGCTCACTCCCGCCGCGCTCGCGGCCCCCTCCGCGCCGAGGTTCCCGAGCGCGACAGCCGGGATGCTGAGTGCATTCGTCGCCTGGTCCGCCCCTGCGGACTCGGGTGGCTCTGCCGTCACCGCGTACGTGGTGGATTGGTCCGTGGACGCGGGCGAGACATGGTCGTCGCCCCTCCGGCTCGCATCCACCGCCCGGTCAGCGAGCCTGGGCAGTCTCGCGGGAAATGTCGCCCATGTGGTGCGCATCCGTGCGGTCAACGAGACCGGCACGAGCCTGCCCGCCACGGTGAACGTGACCCCGACGGCCCCCACGGTCCCGTCCGCGCCGCGGAACGTCACGCTGAACGCCAACTACAACACGATCTCAGTCGCCTGGATGATGCCGCTGAGCAACGGCGGCGTGTCCCTCACCGGCAACATCGTCGAGTGGTCGGTTGACGCCGGCACCACGTGGACGCGCGGCGCCGTGCTGCCTGCCACGTCGAGGTCCACGCTCCTCACCGGTCTCGCCGGCGGCACCGCACATCTCGTCCGCGTGATCGCGGTGAACTCGGTCGGCAACAGCGAGCCGTCGACCGCCGCGACCGCCACGCCCTGGCGCATCACCGCACCTTCGGCACCGCGGTTCCTCTCGGTGAGCACGTTCGGCACCGATGCCATGCTCGGGTGGACGCCGCCGCTCACCGTCAACGGTGCAGCCGTCGCGTCGTACGACGTGTGGCAGAGCACGGATGGCGGCGCGACCTTCACGAGCGTCGCGAACGTCGCCGCCGCCCGCAGGTCGCACACGGCACCGGGGCTCGTCAACGGCACCACGTACGTCTTCCAGGTCACCGCCAACAACTCGGCCGGTGCGAGCACCCCGTCCAACCAGGTGACCGCGACCGCACGAGTGGCCGGCACGCCGTCCGCACCCGCGAACCTGACAGGTGCCGCGGGCAGCACGCGCGTGTCGCTCGCGTGGGACGCGGCCAGGTCAACCTCGGCGGCTGTGACCGACTACATCATCGAGTACGCGGTAGGTTCCGGTGCGTTCACGGTGTGGAACGACGGCGTCAGCACCGTGACCTCCACGGTCATCACCAGCCTCGCCAACGACGTGCAGGTCACCGCCAGAGTGAAGGCGCGCAACCGCTTCGGTGACAGCCCGTGGTCAGGGACCGTCTCGGTCACCCCGCGCGGCACGGTCACGGTCCCGTCGGCCCCGCTCGCGGTCGTTGCCGTCGCCGGTGACGGACGGGCAGGGGTCTCGTGGAACGCCCCTGAGTCCAACGGCGGTTCAGCCGTCACGGGGTACACCGCGACAGCTACGGCCGCCGGCTCGGTCGCGGGCACATGCACCACCGCCGCAACGTCGTGCATCATCACCGGGCTGACGAACGGTGTCACCCACACCGTCACGGTGAGGGCAACGAACAGTGTGGGCCAGGGCGCGGCGTCCGAGGCCACCACGGTCGTGCCGGTCTCCGGCAGTTCCGCCCCGGTGGCGGCCCCGTCGTGGGGCCTTGACCGCATCGACCAGCGGGCCCTGCCGCTCGACAGCACGATCATGCGGCCCTCGAGCGGGTCCGGCGTGAACATCTACGTCATCGACACCGGCGTCTACGCGGCGCACAACCAGTTCGGCGGCCGCGTCGTGTCCGGGTACACCGCAATCAACGACGGCTGGGGCACGAACGACTGCGACGGCCACGGCACCCACGTGGCGGCCACGGCAGCCGGGTCCACGTACGGTGTCGCGCCGCTCGCGACCGTCGTCCCCGTCCGAGTGCTCGACTGCAACGGCTCGGGCAGCACCAGCGGCGTCGTCGCCGGCATCAACTGGATGATCGACCACCATGTGGCCGGCCAGCCTGCCGTCGCCAACATGAGCCTCGGCGGCGGGTACAGCGCCTCGATCAACGACGCCGTCGCCCGTGCGGTGGCTGACGGCATCACCGTGGTGGTGGCCGCGGGCAACGAGAACGCAGACGCATGCCTGAGCTCGCCGGCGAGTGCGCCAGGCGCGGTCACGGTGGCGGCCAGCACGAGCACGGACTACAAGGCCTCGTACTCGAACTACGGCGCGTGCGTCGACATCTTCGCGCCGGGCAGTTCCATCGTCTCGGCCGCGACGTCGTCTGCCTCGGCGGTGAGGACGCTCAGCGGCACGTCGATGGCGTCGCCGCACGTGGCCGGTGCCGCCGCGCTCGTCCTCGCGAACGCGCGGTCGTTCACACCTGCCCAGGTCGCGGACAAGCTGCGCGCCGACTCCACCAAGACCGTCCTCCAGGGGATCAACACGGGCACCACGAACACGTTGCTCTTCCTCGCACCGACCGGTGTCGCGTCGCTCGAGTCGTTCGACTCCCCGGCGCCCGGCTCGGCACTGTCCGGCACCGACCCTGACGATGACACGGTCGGCGACACCCCCGACACGTACGAGGGGCCCGCAGTGGAGGCTCCTTCCGCGCCTGTTGCCGCTCCCGCGGCGCCTACTGCGCCTGTCGCTGTGCCCTCTGCCCCCGCGGCGGGGCCGTCCCTGACATCGTCACAGCCGTCGTCGATCGTGCGGGTCACCAAGGTGGTGCGGGCAGGGAAGAACTTCCGTGTCAGTGTGGCCGTGCCGCGCGGGGTCAGCGTCAGACTCTACCGCAACGGCAAGCTGGTCGCGGAAGGCTCGAAGAGACTCTTCGTGGTCCCCACCGGCGGGCTGACGAAGGCCCGTTTCACTGTCGTCGCCAACTGACCCCGCGCCCGCGCGCACCGCTGGTCCCGTCCGTTGCTGCGACCGTAGAGTTGGCAGGTGCGCACACCGCGGAAGGCCGTCAACATGCTCGTGTTGGCAGCGTGCCTCGTGTTGCCTGCCTGCTCCGGGAACGGGGAATCTGGTGGCACTGCCGCCGGTCCCGTGACGTCACCGTCATCGACAACTTCAGCCCCGGGCAAGGGCCAGTCCGGGTCGCCGCTGACGTGGCAGCCCTGCGGGGCGGTGGAGTGCGGCACGTTGACGGTCGCACCGCGCGAGGGTGACGATACCGCCGGGTCATCGCTGCGTGTCGCGGCGTACCGCCGAGCGCCGTCTGTGGCGCCGGCCATCGGCACGCTCGTCCTGCTTCCCGACTGGGAGGGGTTCACCGCGCGGGATCTCGCCGAGAAGGCACCGCTGGTGGTCGGCCCGGCGGCGCACCAGTTCACGGTGGTTGCGGTGTCGCCTCGCGGCTTCTATGACTCGTCGCCGCTGCCGTGCGGCGTCTCGTTCGCCCACGTCACCACACCCGTGGAGGCACAGCCGCTGGCGGCGGCGTGCAGCGGTGACGGTGCCGCCGTGCCCGGCGCACCGATGGGCGTGCTCGCTGCGGTGCGCGATCTCGAGGCACTCGTCTCGGAGGGGGAGCTCGGCCAGGTCAGTGTCGTCGGGTGGGGCCGTGGCGCCACCATCGCGGCGGCATGGAAGCTGCTGCACCCGGCCAGCATCTTTGCCGCTGTGCTGGACTCGCCGAACGACCCCGGGGTCGCGCCCGCGGTCATGGCCGCGAGGAACCTGCAGGCGGAGGATGCAGCGGTGGCCGCCGTGATGAAGTGGTGCACCTCGCACATCTCGTGCCCGCTCGTGGAGAACGCCGCGAAGCGCGTGCAGTTCGTGATCGACGACATCGTGCAGGGCAAGGCGAACGCCGGGGCGACCGTGGCCACCGTCCGTCACGCGTTCCTCCGCACGGTGATGTCGGGTGACTTCGGGGCGTTCTTCCACGCCATGGAGAACGCCGAGAGGATGGATTTCGCGCCGCTCGTGGCGGTGTCGGGGCAGGACGCGGGGGAGTCCTCGCTGGCCGCCCGCATCGCGGGGACCTGCAGCGACATGTCGGCGGCGGACATCGACACGGTGATCGCCGAGGACGCCGCGTTCGAGGAGACGGTGTTCCGCGCCGGCTACGGGGCCACGATCCCGCTGGTCTGCGCACAGATGCCGGTGGCCATGCGCGAGCCGATCGGCACGGTGAGGGCGGCAACGGGGGCACGGTCCTCGCGGGTGAAGGTGTATGTGTCGGTGACGGACGGTGTCGTCGCGCCGGATGCGGTGCGGGCGTTCGCCAAGCGCGCGGACTGGCGGTTCAGGGCGGTGAAGTCCAGCCGTCACCTGGTGGTGGGGTTCGACCGCACGACCACGCTGTCGGTGAGCAACTTCCTGCTGGGCAAGTGATCACTCCGTGAATGCGGTCGAGGTCACGATCACGCCGACCTCGTCGTAGAGGGCGAGCCGAGAAGCTTGGTGGGGGAGAACCCGCACGGGAAGCACCGTGTCAGAGCCGGTCACCGACACCCGCACCGTCGAAGTGGCGCCGTGGAAGTCGATCCCGCACACATAGCCAACAAAGGACGGTGCCTCTGAGATTGCTGCCTCCCGTACGGTCGTCACTGACATGTTCTCGGGGCGCACAAGCACTGTCGAGTCACGCAGTTCCAGACGCACCGTCTCGCCGACGAAGCGCGCCACGAATTCGGTCGAGGGCCGCATGTAGACATCCTGTGGAGTGCCCACCTGGTGGATCCTGCCCTCGTTCATCACGCACACCAGGTCACTCACTGCGAAGGCCTCGTGCTGGTCGTGGGTCACGAACAGGGTCGTCGTGCCGAGGCGTCGCTGCAGGTCTCGGATTGCGTCACGCACCTCAGTGCGTACCTTTGCGTCCAGCGCGCTGAGCGGCTCGTCCAGGAGCAGGATTGCCGGCTCGAACACAAGTGCGCGGGCCAGCGCCACTCTCTGTTGCTGGCCGCCCGAGATCTGGTGGGGGTACCGAGCGGCGAGATCGCTGATCTGGACCAACTCGAGCATCTCGCCTGTCCGTCTGCGCCGGTCAGGCGCGGGCACCTTACGCACGCGCAGTCCGTACTCGACATTCTCTACGACTGTCATGTGCGGGAAGAGACTGTAGGACTGGAACACCATCCCGACGCCGCGACGTTGTGCGGGCACGTGGTTCATCACGTGCCCGTTCATCAGCAGGTTCCCGCCGGACGGGATGTCGAAACCCGCCGCAAGGCGCAGCGCCGTCGTCTTGCCGCACCCGGACGGGCCGAGCAGCGTGACCAGCTTCCCACCGGGGACGGTCAGCGAGAAGTTGTCGAGCGCGGCGACGGCGCCGAAATGGCGCGAGATTCGGGAGTACTCGAGTGTCGTCATGCGGGCAGTCCGATCGTCTGGTGGGTGCCCTCGCGGCGACCCGTGCGGTTGATGAGTACGAAGATCGCGGAGGTCACCACGAGAAGGAGCAGGGCGACCGCCATCGATCCCTGCGGCTCCCGTCCCTGGGCCTCCACCATGTACGCAGGCAGGGTGGGGCGCAGCAACAGGGATGCGATCGCGTACTCGCCCATCACCACCGCGAACCCCAGGAACCCGGCGGAGGCTACCGATGTCCTCATCCCGGGCAGAACCACTGACATGAGGGTGCGAAGACGGCCCGCACCCAGACTGCTGCTCGCGTCCATCTGTGTGCGCAGGTCCATCGCCGCCGCGCCCGCATCGAGCGCGCGGAACGTGAACGGCAGGCACAGCACCGCGTACAACGGGATCATCCCGTCGTTGCTGGCGACCAGCCATGGGACCGGGCCCCTGAACACGGCGGACACGCCCACGACGAGCGCGATGGGGGGGACCACGTACGGCACGGTGCTCACCATCTCCACGAGGGGGCGCAGCCGCGGTGCCCTCACGTGCAGCCACACCACCGTAGGCACCATCAACATCAGAACGAGAGTCACTGTGAGCAGGCCCAGTCGCACGCTCAGCAGTGCGGCTGCCACGAACTCGCCGTCGGACACCGTGTCGACCACACCGGAGAACGTCCAACGCGTGAAGAGCGTGTCACGGCCCAGAAGGGACACCGGAACCTTCTGCAGTGCGAACCGTGCCATCGCGAGCATCGGGACCGTGAAGAACACGGTGCAGAGAGTGACCACTGCCCACGCCCACAGCGGGGAATTGCGTCGTCTCATGCGCGCCATCTCTCTGCCCTGTGGCGCAGCGCCAGGTAGCACACGAGGGAGACGGCCAGGACGATGATCATCCAGGCGGCGAGTGCGTACCCCAGGTTGCCCTTCCCCGTGATCGTGTTGCCCTGGAGGAAGAATCTGATCTGTACCGGCACGAGGTCAGAGGCGCCGGAGGAGAGTGCGTATGCAGTGGCGTACGCGCTGAATGCATTCGCGAACAACAGGAGCGTGCCGCCGAGTATCGACGGTGCCAGCACAGGCAGGCCGATGCGCCGCCAGTAGTGAAGGGTGGAACCGCCCATGACCGCGTTCGACTCGGCCCACTCTCGGCGCAGCCCCTCCACGGCCGGCATCATCACCAGAACCATCAAGGGAATCTGGAAGTAGAGGTACACGACGACTATTCCCCAGTCGTCCGATATTCGGAACCCGTTGCCGTACAGGTCGAGACCCCAGTGGTAGAGGATGCGCGTGACCAGACCCTGCGCCCCGAGAGCTGCAATGAACGCGAACGCCAGGGGGATGCCGCCCAGGTTCGCTGCGACGCCGGAGAATCCCACCACGGAGTGGCGGAGCCAACGCGGTCGTTCGATGCGCGACACTGCGAGCGCGAGCAGAAGGCCGATGATCCCACCGATCAGTGCTGACACCGCCGAGATGCGGGTGCTGAAGAGGAACGACCCACGGAACTCCCCGCTGACCGCGTCGACCAACGCGGGGCGGGACCCTCCGTCAACTGGCCGGGCCGCGCGCACGAACAGTGCGATGGCGGGCACCAGCAAGAAAGTGCCGACGAACGCGAAAAAGGGCAGGAGCGCCAACGATGCGCTCCTGCCCTTCTTGCGTGGGATCCCGGGAACCCCAGGGAGACGGCTCCCGGGACTGAACTCACCGTGCAGGGGGTAACTGCTGCTGATGGGTTCGAACTCGGCCATTCCTCTGCGTCAGCCGACCAGCTTCGGCCACTGCTCCGCCAGGACTTCCTTGGCCTTGGCGATCTGGTCCTGCGTGGGGAACTTGATGCCTGCGATCAGATCTGCCGGCGGCAGGTTCTTCGTCATGTCCGCGGTCACCTTGCCCGCCTTCACCAGCGCGTCGTACCGGGCAGGCACCGCACCACCGGCGACGTAGCCGAGGGCACCTTCGTCGCTCGTGATGTGGTCGATCCACAGCTTCGCCGCGTTGTTGTGGGGGCCGCCCGCCACCACGCCCTGGGCGTAGTAGCCGCCGTACACGCCGTCGGACGGCACGTTCGTGGTGATCTCGATGCCGTTCTCGGCGAGCTTCGGCAGAAGACCGGGGTAGTTGTACGTCCAGTCGATGAAAATGGGGGTCTCGCCCGACAGGACGGTTGCCTCGGTCACGTCCGTGCCGGCCATGTTGCCGGACTTCTTCAGGTCAGCGAAGTACTGGATGCCGGGCAGGATGTCATCGAACGACCCGCCGTTCGCGAGTGATGCCGCCATCACGGCCGCGAACGCCGCACCGGCCTCGCGGGGGTCACCATTCAGGGCCACCTGGCCCTTGTACTTCGGGTCCTTCAGGTCCGCGAATGACGTCGGCGCCTCCTTCACGAGGGTGTTGTTCGATCCGATTGCCATCACGCCGTAGTAGGCGGCGACCCACTTGCCGTCCGGGTCCTTCAGTTCCGCCGGGATCTCCTCCCAGCCGCAGGGCTTGTAGGGCTCCCAGTAGCCCTTCGCGTCCACTTCCTGGGCGATCGCAGGGCTCACGTCCAGCGCGTCGGGCATCGTGTCCTGACCCTTCAGGGTCTCGACTGCCGTCAGCTCGTCAGCGCTCGACGCATCGGGATTCGCCACGGGGTACTCCAGGTTCGGGTACTTCTCGCCGAACGCGGCGAGGATGCCCTTGTAGTTCGCCCAGTTGTCGGGCAGTGCGATCAGGTTGACCTTGCCTTCTGCTTCTGCCGCGGACTTCAGGTCCGCTGCGGGGCAGTCGGTCGTTGCCTCTGCCACCGTGGTGGCCGCATCCTCGGCAGTGCCGGTGTCCCCGCCACAGGCCGAGAGGGCCATGAGTGACGCGACCACGGCCGCGCCGAACTTGATTTTCTGTGTGTGCTGTCTGCGCATGGTTGCACTATTGCGAACCCGGGTTGCCGTGCGGTTCTGTTGTGGTGAACCGGAGGCATGAAGAGAGCGAACATTGACCCTCGTGACTGGACTATTGCCCCGCGGCTGTCCATGTGGGCCACTGTGCCGTGCAGCCCATCCGTGGGCATCGTGCCACACCGGGGCGCAGGGACCCCTAGAGCGCGAAGTCGCGGATGAGCTCAGCGAGTTCGAGCGGGGTGTCGCCCTGCACGCTGTGGCCGGCCTCGGCGATGTGCTCCACGCGCGCGCCGGGCACCCGGCGCAGCAGTTCCGCCTCGTCGTCGTCGGAGACCACTGACTGGGGGCGCATGCCGCGCACGAACATCATCTGCTTCCCGCTGGCACCCCACTCCGAGAGCGCGTCCCACAGCGGGTTCATGCTGGGGCGCTCCGTGGCCTCGCGCATCTCAGGCAGCGGCGGGGCGTCCTCGCGGCGGTAGCGCCACACCCAGCTGCCGTCGTCCAGTTGCAGGGCATTGTGCAGGATGCCGCGGCGCAGGCTGGACTCGCTGCGGGTGGGGTTGAACTGCATGGTGCGGGCGAGCAGCTCGTCGAAGCTGGGGAACGTGGCGGGCCCGTTCACGAAGTCGGTGATCTGCTTCGTCTTCTCCTGGTTCACGCCGGGCGTGATGTCGATGAGCACCAGGCGGCGCACGAGGTCTGGGTAGCGCTGGGAGAGCGCGATGCTGGTGAGGCCGCCGAGCGACATGCCCACCACGCAGCGGGCGTCCGGTGCGAGTGCGCGCACGACCATTGCGATGTCGTCGGCGTTCTGCGACAGCGGCGTGGCGCCCTCTGCCCAGGGTGCGGCCGAGTCGCTGTGGCCATGCCCTGGCAGGTCCACGCACACCGCCGAGACGGGGCCGTGGCCGTGGGCACCGAGTGCGAGCACCACTGTGTCCCAGGTGTGCGCGTTCTGCGCCCCGCCGTGGAGGAAGACGACCTGCGGACTCCCCGTGCCCCACACGAGAGCGGACATCGAACGGCCGCCGCTGACCAGCACCTTCTCGCGGCGCACCGCGGGCGGGCCG
>CAYXRQ010000027.1:0-10233 GCA_964466765.1 uncultured Bifidobacterium sp.
GTCTTCCACGTCCCCGTGCGCGTTGCCTCAGGGCTGGAGGACATCTTGGGTCTCGGGGTGCGCCTTGTCGGCACCACCTCGCGCGGGGCTGCCGGGAACATGTGGGATGCCGACTTCTCCGGCCCGCTTGCCGTTGTCCTCGGGAACGAGGCGCGCGGGCTCCCCGCGGACGCGCCCGTGGACGGATGGGTCACCATCCCGCATGCAGGCCGCAGCGAGAGCCTGAACGTCGCCATGGCCGCATCCGTCCTCGCGATGCACGTCTCCCGTGCCCGCGGGCTCTAATCGTCCCGGAACGCGCGTGCCGGCAGGGGTAGCGTTTCGTCCGTCATGAGCACGACACCCCCGGACCAGCAGGCCGCCCTCGACGCCGCGGTCGCAGACGCCCTCGCGCGGATCGGCGCCGCCCCCGATGCACCGGCGATCCGGGCGGCAGTGAACGCCGCGACCGGCAAGAAGGGCCCGCTGGCCGCCGTGAAGTCGGGTCTCGGCAAGGTCGCCGACCTGGAGGCCCGCAAGGCGCTCGGCCAGGCGGTGAACGAGGCAATCGCGCGGGTCGAGCAGGCAGCAGCAGAGCGCGAGTCGGTCGTCAAGCGCGCGGCATTCGCGGGCGCCGTCGAGGCGGACCGGGTCGACATGACCGAGCTGGCCCTGCGCGCCGGCACGCGCCGCGGGCGGATGCACCTGGTGACCCAGGCGACGGAGCGGCTGGAGGACGTGTTCGTCGGGCTCGGTTTCCGCATCGCCGAGGGCCCGGAGGTGGAGACGGACTTCCACAACTTCGAGGCACTGAACATGCCGCCGTCGCACCCGGCGCGGAGCATGTGGGACACGCTCTTCGTCGACCAGGACCCGCAGGGGAGCGTGGTGCTGCGCACGCACACCTCGCCCGTGCAGATCCGTGTCATGCAGGAGTGGCCGCCGCCCATCTACGCGGTGATGCCGGGCCGCGTCTTCCGCAAGGAGACTCCCGACGCCACGCACATGCCCGTGTTCCACCAGATCGAGGGTCTCGTCGTGGACCGGAACATCACGTTCGCCGACCTCGCCGGCACCATCGAGTCCTTCACCAAGGCGTTCTTCGGCGAGGGCTTCACCAGCCGCCTGCGCCCCTCCTACTTCCCGTTCACGGAGCCGAGCGCAGAGTTCGACATCAGGCGTCCCGACGGCTCGTGGATCGAGCTGGGCGGGTGCGGCATGGTCCACCCGCGGGTGCTCGCGGCCGCCGGCCTGGACCCCGAGGAGTGGAGCGGCTTCGCGTTCGGGTTCGGCATCGACCGCATGGCGAAGGAACGCCACGGCGTGGAGGACATCCGCGAGATGTACTCGAACGACGTCCGCTTCACGGAGCAGTTCTCGTGAAGGTCCTTCTCTCCATCCTCCGTGAGCTCGCGGAACTGCCGGAGGACCCCGAGGTCGTCGCATCCGCGATGAACACGCTCGGCATGGCCGTGGAATCCACGGAGACCGTGGGTGTGCCGGTGGCAGGTGTGGTCACCGCGCGAATCGTGCGCACGGAGAAGCACCCCGACGCCGCCAAGGTCACCCGTTGCTGGGTGGACGCCGGGGACGGCACCGAGCGCCATGTCTGGTGCGGTGCGACCAACATGGGCCCCGGTGACGTCGTGCCGCTCGCGACACTCGGCACGCGCATGCCCGACGGACGCGAGATCTCCCGCCGCGGCATCCTCGGGATCGACTCCGAGGGGATGCTGTGCTCGCCCGTGGAGCTGGGCATCTCCGACGAGGCCTCGGGCCTGCTGCTCCTCCCGGGCGACACGCCGCTCGGCAGGGACCCCTTCGAGGTTCTCGGGATCGAGCACGACACCGTGTTCGACCTCGACCTCACCCGCAACCGCCCGGACTGCTGGGGGCACCTCGGTGTCGCACGTGACCTCGCTGCACACTTCGGCACGGCGTTGCGCGGGCCCCGGCTCGACCCCGGCCCGCAGGGGGCGTCCCGCAGCGTGCCCGTCACGATCTCCGCCGCCGACAGGTGCGGGATGTTCTCCGCCGCCGTCATCAGCGGGGTGACAGTGGGACCCTCGCCGTCGTGGGTGTCGTCGCGGCTGGCGCACCTGGGGATGCGCAGCATCAACAACGTCGTCGACGCGTCGAACCTCGTCATGCTCGAGCTCAACCAGCCGAACCACGCGTACGACAGTGCGGTCGTGGGCGGCTTCGACGTGCGCCTGGCGCGCGATGCCGAGGTGCTGCGCACGCTCGACGGCGTCGACCGGTCCATGACCGCCGAGGACCTCCTCATCTGCGATCTCGACTCGGGCACACCGGTGGGGCTGGCGGGGATCATGGGCGGTCTCGACTCCGAGGTGACTGCATCAACGGTCGAACTGGCGCTTGAGATGGCGTGGTTCGCGCCCGACCCCGTGCGTCACTCCGTGAACCGGCACAACCTCCGCAGCGAGGCGTCCGTGCGGTTCGAGCGCGGCGTCGACCCCGACGGTGTGGATGCCGCGATGAGGCGTTTCGTCACGGTCCTCCGCGAGACCTGTCCCGGTGCCGTCCTGCACGCGGGCATGACCGTCGCCGAGACCGCGGCGCGCCCGCGTGAGGCCACCGTGCGCGTGCGGAGCGCGCGCGTCCGCCGCTCGCTCGGGATCGAGCCCGACGGTGCACGCATCGCCTCGCTCATCGGGCCGATCGGCTTCTCCGTCCGTCCGGTGGAGGGCGGCGCGGACGTCACCGTGCCCACGTTCCGCCCGGACTGCACCGAGGAGATCGACGTCATCGAGGAGATCGCCCGGCACCACGGGTACGACGCCCTCGGCAAGAGCGTCCCCAAGTCGGCGGTCAACGGGCGCCTCTCCGGCATGCAGCAGCGCCGCCGTGCACTCCGCCGGGTGGTCATCGGCCTCGGGCTCGACGAGGTCATGCCGATGCCGTTCCTCGCGCCGGGCGACCTGCCGCGCGTGGGCCTCTCCGAGGACGACGTGCTCACGATCGCGAACCCGCTGGTCGCGGAGGAGTCCGTCCTGCGCACGTCGCTGCGCCCCGGACTTCTCGGCGCCGTCCGCTACAACCAGTCGCACCGTGCGCCGCGCATCGGTCTGTGGGAGACCGGCCATGTCTACCCGAGGGGGGCCGGTGCCCTGCCTGACGAGACAGAGCAGCTCGGCATCGTCGTGGCCGGGGGAGATGCCTCCACGGCGCTCGCGCAGTGGGCGGCGATCTGCGACGCGCTCGGTGTCGGGGCACAGCTCGACCAGTCACGCGTGCCGCCGGGGCTTCACCCCACGCGCTCGGCGAGCCTCACGAGGGGCAAGAAGATCGTGGGTGTCGTGGGGGAGGTGGACCCCGTCGTTCTCGACTCGCTCGGGATCGAGGGCCGGGTGAGCATCCTCGAGGTCGACCTCACCGTGATCCTGAACGAGGAGCCCAAGCCCGCCCAGGCACGCGAGCTGAACAGGTTCCCCTCCAGCGACATCGACATGGCGTTCGTCCTCCCGGACTCGGTGCCGGCGCAGAACCTGCAGCGGGCCCTTCGCCAGGCGGCGGGCAAGAGGCTCGTCTCGATCGACTTGTTCGACGTCTACCGCGGCAAGGGCGTGGATGACGGCTCGCGGAGCCTCGCGTTCAGGTTGCGCCTGCAGGAGGCCGGGGGCACCCTCACCGACGCTGCGATCGCAGAGGTGCAGGAGGCATGCCGAGTGGCGGGACAGAAGGCGGGCGCCGTCCTCCGCTCCTGAGTCCCTGCCATCACTCGGTTGAACTTCGGGTCAGTCGAGTTCTGTGTCAGTTGAGATTCGGGTCAGTCGGGAAGCGCGCAATGGCGGCGAGCTCGCCTCCCTGGCGACCGAGCACCGCCCGCCAGAGCCCTGCAGGGTCACTCGTGAACGGATCCCCGGGGATCGCGGGGAGCACATACCAGCCGCCCACGAGTATCTCGGCCTCCAGTTGTCCGGGGGCCCAGCCCGCGTACCCGCGGAACACGCGGTGCGGCACGGTGACGAGCCCGGGGTCGTCCTCGATGATGTCCATGGAGGAGACGCCCGCCGGGGCGGCGGCATTCTCTGCGAGGCAAATGAAGCCCGTCGTCTCCACCGGCCCGCCCTCGAACAGCACGGCCGGCGCGGCCGCGGACTCCACCCATGGATCGAGGGGCGATGTTGGGTCCCCCGCGACCGCATCGAGCGGCCTGTTCAGGATGACGCCCATCGCACCCTCGGTCACCTCGTGAGCCAGGAGGAGAACCACGGACCGCGCGAAGTTCGGGTCCTCGAGGGAGGGTGCTGCCACCAGCAAGGCTCCGGCAACCGGGGGAATGCTTGCATGATAATTCACGGACCTGTATTATAATGCATCTATGGTCAGAGTGGGAATCATCGGGGCATCGGGGTACACCGGAGTGGAGCTGCTGCGGATCGTCGCCGGGCACCCGGACATGGAGCTCGTGTGCGCAACGGGGGACACCCAGGCGGGCACGCTCGCCAGTTCCCTCTACCCGTCGCTCGCGGGTGCGTACCCGAACCTGGTGTTCTCCGAGTACGACCCGGCAGTCGTCGACGGCCTCGACCTCGTGTTCCTCGGCCTTCCCCACGAGGCCTCCATGGCGATCGTCCCCGAGATCGCCCCGCGGGTCGGGTGCATCGTCGACCTCTCTGCTGCGTACCGCCTGAAAGATGCGTCGGCCTACCCGCAGTGGTACGGCTTCGACCACACGCAGCCAGCCGAGCTCGCGCGCGCGGTGTACGGCCTGCCCGAGCTGCACCGGGAGGAACTGCGCGGCGCGACGCTCGTCGCAACTCCCGGCTGCTATGTCACGGCGGCGACCCTGGCACTCGCCCCGTTGCTGCGAGCGGGCGTCATCGAGGACACGGGGATCATCGTGGATGCCGCGAGTGGCGTGAGTGGTGCCGGCCGGGCGGCCAAGCACAGCTCCATGTTCTGCACCGTCGACGAGGACTTCACCGCGTACGGGCTGCTGGACCACCGGCACACGCCCGAGATGGAGCAGAACCTCGGTGCGCAGATCCTCTTCACGCCCCACCTCGCGCCGATGAACCGGGGCATCCTCGCCACCTGCTACGCACGTCCCGCGGGCAAGGTCTCCACCGCGTCGCTGCTGGCGACCCTCGCGGGGTTCTACAGGGACGAACCGTTCGTCACCGTGAACACCGGCATCCCCGGCACGAAGGCCACGCTCGGCTCGAACGCCGTGCACATCACCGCACGGCACGACGCGAGGACCGGTCACGTGGTGGTGATCGCCGCGGAGGACAACCTCACGAAGGGTGCCTCCGGCGGGGCCGTGCAGGCCGCCAACGTGGCACTCGGCCTGGAGGAGACAGCAGGGCTCACGAACGTGGGGGTGTACCCGTGAGCGCGATGTCCACCGCCGGGGTGCTCGTCGAGGCCCTCCCGTACATCCGGCGGTTCGCCGGGCGCACCGTCGTGGTGAAGTACGGCGGCAACGCGCTCGCCGGGACTTCCGACCACGATGCCCTCTCTTTGTTCGCCGAGGACATCGTGCTCATGCACACGGTCGGGATCCGCCCCGTGGTGGTCCACGGCGGCGGGCCACAGATCAACGACCTGCTCGGGCGACTCGGCATCGAGTCGCGCTTCGAGAAGGGCCTGCGCGTCACGGACGCGGCCACGATGGACGTGGTGCGGATGGTCCTGAACGGCCAGGTCAACCCCCAGATCGTGAGTGCGATCAACACCCACGGCAACATCGCAGTGGGACTGTCGGGCGAGGACGCCCGCATCCTCCATGCCGAGCCGCGCGACCCCGCGCTCGGTTTCGTGGGTGACGTCGCCCGCGTGCGGCCGGAACTCATCGAGAGCGTCCTCGCGGACGGTTTCGTGCCGGTCATCTCCACCGTCGGCGTGGACGGCAACGGCCAGGCGTACAACATCAACGCGGACACGGCCGCGGGCGCCATCGCGGAGGCGCTGTCCGCGGAGAAGATCGTCTACCTCACCGACATCGCCGGGCTTCGCCGCGTCGTCGACGACCCGGCGTCGCTCATCCAGCGCACCACGGTGGGCGAGCTCGAGGGGCTCGTGGCCGACGGCACCGTCGCAGGGGGCATGATCCCGAAGGTCGAGAGCTGCATCCAGGCCGTGCGCGGGGGCGTGCGCAGCGCGCACATCCTGGACGGGCGCATCCCCCATGTCCTCCTCCTCGAGCTCTTCACCGACGAGGGAGTGGGGACCATGATCACAGGAGGGCCCCAATGAGCCACGCGTTCGCGTCAGACGACATCCCGCAGGAGATCCTCGGGGGGCAGGACTTCTGCCCGTTCATCCCGGTCTTCGGCGCACCGAAGATCATGTTCGTGCGGGGCTCGGGCACGGAGCTGTGGTCGAGCGACGGGCGCCGCTACCTCGACTTCCTCTCCGGCATCGCCGTGGTGTCCCTGGGGCACTGCAACCCCGCCGTGAGCAGCGCGATTGCCGCCCAGGCGGCAGAACTCATGCACGTGTCGAACTTCTTCACGAACCCAGTGGCGACGCGCGCGGCCATGGGCATCAACACACTGATGCGCGAGGCCGGTGCGGGCGACGGACAGGTGTTCTTCTGCAACTCGGGAGCCGAGGCGAACGAGGCCGCGATCAAGATCGCGCGCAAGTTCGGCGGCCGCGGCCGGCATGGCGTCATCAGCGCATTCGGCAGCTTCCACGGCCGCACGCTGGGGGCCCTCGCTCTCACCGGGCAACCCGCCAAGCACGAGGTGTTCCAGCCGATGCCCGACGGATTCCGCTACGTGTCCTTCGGTGACCTGGATGCGCTCGCTGGCGCCATCGACCCCACGGTGTCCGCCGTGATGCTGGAGCCCATCCAGGGCGAGGGCGGCGTGGTGCCCGCGGACCCCGGATACCTCCGTGCCGTCCAGGAACTGTGCCGCGAGCGGGGCCTGCTCTTCATGATGGACGAGGTGCAGACCGGATTCTGCCGCACCGGCCGCTGGTTCGGTTTCGAGCATGCCGGCCTGAGCCCGGACGTGGTGACCTTCGCGAAGGGCATGGGCAACGGGATGCCGGTGGGTGCCGTGTGGGCCAGACGTGATGTCGCCGCGGTGATGAAGCCCGGTGACCACGGGTCGACGTACAGCGGGACCGCCATCGCCACGGCGGCGGTGAACGCCGTCATCGACGAGATGAGGAGGATCGACGCGTGCGCTCTCGCCACGAGGGCGGGCGCGAGAATCAGGGGTCTGCTCGCGGGGCAGCCGGGCGTGGACCACATCCGCGGGGAGGGGCTGCTACTCGGTGTCGCGCTCGCGGGCGACAGGGACGCGAACACGGCGGCGGCGGAACTGCTCTCGCGCGGTCTGATCGTGAACGCGGTGAATGCATCCACGCTGCGCCTCGCGCCGCCGCTCACCGTGAGCGACGCAGAGATCGACGAGGCATGCGCGCTCATCGCGGCGGTGCTCGCATGACGCGGCACCTGCTCGACATCACCGACCTCTCGCCCGGAGAGCTGCGCCACGTGCTGGCGCTGTCCGTGGCCGCTCCGAGGCGCCTCCTGGAGGGCAAGGGCGTGGCGCTCGTGTTCGAGAAGCCGTCCAACAGGACGCGCCATTCCATGGAGATGGCCGTCGTCCAGATGGGCGGCCACCCCGTGTACACGCGTGGCGAGGAGATCGGGCTCGACACCCGGGAGACCGTCGAGGACGTCACCCGGATCATGGCGGGCTACCACGCCGTGCTTGCCGCACGTGTTTTCGACCATTCCACCGTGCTGCGCATGGCCGCCTGCTCGGCGGTGCCGGTCGTCAACATGCTGAGCGACCGCAGCCACCCGCTGCAGGCCCTCGCCGACATGGTCACCATGCGGGAGTCCGTCGGTTCTCCCGACACCCTCCGTGTCGCGTGGGTCGGCGACTACAACAACGTCGCCCGTTCGCTCGCCGAGGCGGTCCTCATGCTCGGCGGTGCCGTGTCGTTCGGCTGCCCGGATGGCTACGGTCCCGGGGCGGACGAGGTCGCGAGACTGGCCGCGCTCGGTGGTCCCGTGAGGGATTCCTCGGACCCCCGGGAGGCGGTGGACGGCGCGAACGTCGTGCACACCGACACATGGGTCTCCATGGGCCAGGAGGCAGAGACGGCCGCCCGGCGGGAGGTCTTTGCCGGGTACGTCGTGGACGAGTCATTGATGTCGCATGCCGCCCCTGGTGCCCGGTTCATGCACTGCATGCCGGCGCACCGCGGCGAGGAGGTCAGCGCCGAGGTGTTCGACGGCCCGCGCAGCCTGGTGATCGCGCAGGGCCACCACAGGCTCACCGCCGCGCGCGGGGCACTCACGTTCTTGATGGAGGCACAGGGATGAGCAGCAAGCAGCAGCGCCAGCAGATGATCATGAAGATCATCGCGTCGTACAACGTGTCCAGCCAGCCGGAGCTGCAGAAGCTCCTCGCGCGCAACAAGGTCGACGCGACCCAGGCCACGATCTCCCGCGACCTCGAGGAGCTCGGCGCGGTGAAGGTGCGCGTCGCGGGAGGCGAGCCGAAGTACGCCATCCCCGAGTTCGAGCCGCAGCGTGTCGCCCCCTCCGACCAGCTGCGCCGCGTCGTGGGGGAGTGGGTCGCCGAGGTGACGCACAGCGGCAACCTCGTGGTTGTGCGCACGCCGCCTGGATGTGCCCACGTGGTCGCGTCCGCTCTCGACCGCGGCGGCATGAAGGGCCTCATCGGCACGGTGGCGGGCGATGACACCGTACTGTGCGTCGCGTCGGAGCAGGTCGGTGGTCGCAGGCTTGCGTCCCTGCTCGGCCAGCTCGCCGGGATAACCAAGAAGGACGAGGGCTCCGGCCAGCGGATGGGCACAAAGTCGGGCACAAAGCCAGCGACAAAGACAGCGACAAGGACAGTGACAAAGACGAGCAGGAAGAAGGTGGGCAGCCGTGGGTGACGAGACGAACCCGGGTGGCGGCCCGGGCGGCAGCGACGTCGCGGGTGGTGCAGCCCTGTGGCACGGCAGGTTCGCATCCGGGCCCAGTCGCGACCTGATGGACTTCACCGAGAGCATCGGCTTCGACCGCAGGCTGTGGGCCGACGACATCGAGGGCTCCCGCGCACACGTGGAGATGCTCGCCCATGTCGGGCTCATGTCTGCCGAGGACGCGGCAACCGTCGTCGCTGCACTCGGCACGGTCCATGCTGAGATGTCCGGCGGCACGTTCGTGTTCGTCGACACCGACGAGGACATCCACACCGCCATCGAGCGGCGGGTCACCCAGATCGCAGGCGAACCTGGCTCACGCCTGCACACCGGGCGCAGCAGGAACGACCAGGTGGCGACGGCCCTGCGCCTGTGGAGCCGCCGGGAGATGCGGTCCGTGGCGACAACCGCGCTTGCCCTGGTGGAGGTGCTGGCCGCCCGGGCCGACGAGGCCGACACGGCGGAACCGCCCGTGGCGATCCCGGGGTACACCCATCTGCAGCGCGCGCAGCCGGTGCTGCTGTCCCATCACCTTCGCGCGCACGCGTGGGCCCTGCTGCGCGACATCGACCGCATCAACGACGCGCTCGCACGGGCCGACATCTCGCCGCTGGGTGCAGGTGCCCTCGCAGGGTCGTCGCTGCCCGTCGACCCGGGGTTCAGTGCGGCCAGGTTGGGTTTCGCGGCACCGTTCGCGAACTCGCTGGACGCCGTGAGCGACCGCGACCACGTGGCCGAGTACCTCTTCGTCCTGTCGCTCATCGGCGTCCACCTCTCCCGCATCGGCGAGGAGTGGGTGCTGTGGACGAGCGAGGAGTTCGGTTTCGCGGCGCTCGACGATGCGTACGCCACGGGGTCCTCCATGCTCCCCCAGAAGAAGAACGCGGACATCGCCGAGCTGGCGCGGGGGAAGGCAGGGCGCCTGATCGGCAACCTCACCGGTCTCCTCGCCACCCTGAAGGGCCTGCCGCTCGCGTACAACCGCGACCTGCAGGAGGACAAGGAGCCGTTGTTCGACAGTGTCGACCAGGTGAGGCGCGGCCTCGTCGCGGTGGCCGGAATGGTCGCCACGGCGCGTTTCCTCACGGGTGCCATGCAGGACGCCGCGAACGCGGAGTCACTGGTGGCCACCGACCTCGCCGAGTGGCTCGTCGAGCGGGGCATGCCGTTCCGCGACGCACACGCGGTCGTGGGGAAGGTCGTCCGCGACGCATTGTCGTCCGGCGTCCCTCTTGCGCGCGTCGCGGCGGAACACCCGCAGCTCGGTCCCGACGCTGCTGCGCTGTTCGGCAGGGACGTGGCGGTCGGGCGCCGCAGGTCACC
>CAYXRQ010000028.1:0-7466 GCA_964466765.1 uncultured Bifidobacterium sp.
CTTCGGCGTCGAGTCGAACTCGGTGTCGTCGGCCTGCTGCAGCTCGGCCGGCGTCGAACCCGCCGATGCGTCGAGGACGACGAACGCATCGTTGTCCACGCGCGTGCCGGTGGACGCGGCGTTCCGCGTGCCGGTCACGTTGACCGTGATCGTGTGGGTCACCCCAGCGGACACGTTGGCCGCATAGGCCACCGCCGCCTTCCTCACGGTCGGCGAGTAAAGGTCCACGAGCACCGGTGCACCACGATCGAGCACGATGCTCACGATGCCGCGATCCGGGCCCATGGTGGTGATCCAGGCGATCGAGCCCGCGAGTGTGAACCGCGTGCGACCGAGCAGCGTGGTCGCCGTGCGTGCGGCACTCTGGAACCGGACCGACCCACCGTACGCGAGCGGATCCCCCGCGAGCGTCCAGGCGCCGGAATAGCTGATGCCGGTGCTCTGGTTGTCCTGGACCGTGTGGCCGAAGCGCTGGCCGATCGTCCACGGACTCGGGGCATTGAGGTTCATCGCTCGCACGCGGTACTGGTAGCTGCGCGGGGCCGCGGTCGTGCCGACGGGCAATTCGAGTGACACGCTCGTGGCCAGACCCGGCTGCGGCGCGACGTCCACCCACGCCGCACTGTTGACGCTCACCTGCAGCTGATAGTGCGTGAGGAGCGGCGACACGCTCGGCGCCCACGAGATGCGCACCGGCATGAGGCTGTTGGCGATGCCACCCCCGGCGACCGGCTTCATCTGGGTCCCGGACACGAAGCCCGCGACCGGCGTCCCCGGCGCCGGGGGCGCCTGAGCCGAGAGTCCGGTACCCGTGAGCGGGATCGAGAAGTCCGTCGTGTTGGCGGCGTTCGCATCGATGCTCAGGAACGCCTGGCGCAACCCGAGCGACTTGGGGGAGAACGTCACGCTCATCGTGAGCGTCGCCCCCGGTGCCAGCACGCGCGCGCCCGCACCGGCGGTGATCGTGAAGTCGCCGGGATGCAGGCCCGAAACGTACACGTTGCGGATCACGAGCGGCGAGCCGCCGATGTTGCGGAGGACCGCCGACTGCGCGGCCGTGGTGGCCTGCGCGGTGCCGAATGCGAGCAATCCGGGCGCCAGACTCGCGGCCGGCACCGGGATCTGCAGCGGCGCGATGCAAAGGTCGCCGATCGGGCCACCCGGCACACCGGGTCCCGTCTCCTGGATGGTGAGCTCGAGGAGCGCGGTGGGGATGCGGCCGAACCAGACGCCACGTGACTCCGCGGGCACGTGCGTGCCACCGGCCAGGTCCGTGCCGCCCATGACCCGGATCATGTCACTGCTCGGGATACCGCTGTAGCGAGCGGTCCAGTTCACCGAACCGGGGGCGTCGTACGAGAGCACACCCTCGCCACCGCCGGGGCCCGCACGGAGGCTGCGGGAACCGTTGAGGTCGAACAGCTCGCCTGCCGTGATGATGCGGTGCTCGACCTGACCGATGGGCATCGGCGCACCGGTCGCGGTCATCGCGATACCGTGCACCTCGAAGCTGTTGGCACCCGTTGCGATGGGGCGTCCGGCCGCGACGTTGCCCACGTACGTCTGATCGGCGATGCCCTGCGCGCTCACGACACGGACGACGTCACCCGGCACGAGATCCGGCGTCGTCACGAGCCAGCAGGTGCCGCCCGGATGGTTCACCTCGATCGTGCCACTCGGATCGTCCGAGCGCACGCTGATCGTGTCCGACACGAACACCGTCCCGGCACGCACGACCTCGAAGCGATACGGGTTGCCCGCCGGCGAATAACCGCTGGCGCTGATGAAGTCGCGGGACGGGAACGGGATGATCTGATGACCCACCGGAGGCGGGCTGTTCGCGACGACCACCGTGACGCTCGCCGAGGTGTTCGAGTGATTGAACGGCGAGTCGAACGCATCCACCTGGTACCGGTGCGTCCCGACGGCGACGTTCCGGTCCGTGTAGGTCAGCGCCGGGGCGGCGACCGTGGCGATGCGGAGACCGTTACGGTAGATGCCGTAGCCGGTCACGAGCCCGTTGACGCCACCACCGAGATTCGGGTCGGTCGAGGCGTTCCAGGTGAGCGTGACGTCACGACCATGGAGATCCGGGCTGTTCACCGCCGCGAGACCCGTGGGCGTCGACGGCGCCTGGATGTCCTCGCGCGCCTGCACCTGGATCGTGACGGCACCGGATCGCGCCGAGCGATTGCCCGCGGCATCGGCCGCATCGATCTGATACGTGTACAGACCGGTGGCGAGCAGCGAGTCGATGTGCGTGACCGCCGGCGCCGCGATGTCGGCGACCGCCGCACCATTGCGATAGATGCGGTACGAGGCCACGGCCACGTCGTCCGTCGCCGCCTCCCACTCGAGTCCAACGAGGTTGGGACCCGCGACCGCGACGAACCCCTGCGGCACGGACGGCGCGGTCAGGTCGGCCTGCGACATGGACACGAGGTTGGACGACACGGACACGTTGCCGTACTCACGGCCGAGCCCGTTGAAGATGCGCTGCACGGCATCCGCACCCGCCGCCAACGGCGAGGCGTGATCGAGCGCCACGATCGCATAGGTGTGCGCTCCCGCCGGTACTGCCCGATCCAAGAAGGTGTTCTGCGTCGCGGCGACGTTGGCATACGGCTGACCATCGCGAAGCACACGGTAGTGCCCCACCGACCAATCGTCCGTGGACGGGGCCCACGACAACTGGAACGCGTGCGGACCCGCCGACCCGCCGACCAGATTGCGCGGGGCACTCGGCGCGTTCACGTCCGGCGACTCCAGGACGGCGGTGCAACCCGGCGTGGCCGGCCCGGGAGGATTGCCGTCCGAGTTCTCGAAGATCGTGATCTCGTTGAGCAGCTCGGGGATCTGGCCGATCCAATGGATGCGCGTCTCGGCCGCCGAGAACCCGAACCCGCTGGTGGAGCTCACGCCACCCACCAGGCGCGCGACGTCGTCGCCCTCGAGGTTCAGGAACGTGGCGGTCCACTTGATGCCGAGCGGATTGTCGGTGGCGTCGTAGCTCAGGATGCCGTCCGAACCCGCACTGGCGCGCAGGGAACGGCGCCCGTTGAAGGCGAACAGGCTCGAGGTCGTGATCATGCGAGCCTCGAGCTGGCCCGGCGGCAGCGGCTGGCCGTCGGCGTCCATGGCCGTGCCGTGGATCTCGACGACACCCTCGTGCACCAGCGTGGCCGGGTCGTCGTCCTGCACCCGGATGGCGCGCTGCGCGGTGACGCCCGCGACACGCGTCTGCTCGATCGTGCGCACGTTGCCGTTCGCGTCGTACGCGGTGAATCGCACGATGTCGCCGGCACGCATCTCGGGCGTGAGGCCCTGCCAACAGGCGGCTCCCGGATGGTTCACCTCGACGATGCCCTCGAACGCTCCGAGGCCGAACGGGTCGCCCGCACCCGGATCCGGCACGATGCCGGATGCGGTACTGATCACCCGGCCGTCGCGGATGACCTCGACGTTGACCTGATCCGTGGGCAGCCAACCCGAGCTCGACACGAAGTCGCGCGACGGGAACAGCACGAGCGCGACCGGCAGCACGGGCGGCTCGTGCGCGGCGACCGCGGGCGCAGGGCGCGCCTGCGTGGTGACGGTGATCGCGACGGATTCAGCCGAGCGATTGCCCACCGAGTCCGCGGCGTCGATCGTATAGAGATAGGTTCCCGGCGGGACGTTGCGGTCGATGTACGATGACGGAGCCGGCGCCGATTCGTCGGGGTTCTGCACCGAACCGATGGCCACGCCGTTGCGATAGATGCCGTACGCGATCACGCCGACGTTGTCCGTGGAAGGCGTCCAGGTGAGCGTGACGTTGCTGAAGTTCGAGACCGTGGCCGCGAGATCCGTGGGGATACTCGGCGGGACGAGCTCGCTGCCCGGAGGCGGCGGCAACTTCTCGAGCGGCGCCGCGCACGAGGCCGCGGGGCCGGCACCGATACCGGCACCCACCTCGTAGGCCGTGCCCTCGACACCACCGCCGGGGATCCAGTCGACACGGGCGATCGCGCTCAAGGCGCGCGCCACGTCCGCGGGCGAGAGTCCGTCGAACACCGCGGTCCACTCCGCGCCGCCCGCGACGTCGGAGGTGACGACACCCTGGCCCGGCGGGGGAAGCACGCCGGGACGCGGCGCGAGCCCGCGCAGCGTGCGGCCGCCGTTCGCGTCGAACGCGCCACCCAGCGCGATGAAGCGCACGCCGATCGCATTGACGTCGATCGGTAGACCGAGCGGATCGCGCGCAAAGCCCTTGACCGTGATCTGCTCGGGCCCGGTCTGCACCGGACGACCGATGTACAGGTCCTGCACGGTCATCGCATCGGAGCGACCGGCGCGCGGACCGCCGACGATGTCGATCTGCACGAGGTCACCGGCGCGGAGGTCGGGCGTCACGCCGAACCAACATGCGGCGCCGGGATGGTTGACCTCGACGAGGCCCGCGAACGGTGCCCCCGGGGCCGCGAGCGGGTCGCCCTGCGGGATGATCGGCTGGCTCGGATCGGTGCTTCGCACCGTGCCGTCGGGATGGATGACCTTCACGATCACGCGATCGGTCGCCTCGTAGCCGGAGGCCGAGACGAAGTCGCGCTGCGTGAACGTGAGGATCTGCACGGGCGCGAGCGGCGGGTTGTTGACCGCCTGGGCTCGCGCGGAGGGGGCCAGCCCGAGCAGCGCACACAGCGCGAACCCGAGCGTGACGCACCACGGACGATACGGGGACCGAGCGTGAGACATGGGGGAGGACTCCGGATTCAGAGAGAGATGACACCCACGCGCCCGATGACACGCCGCAACATCGGCCCATCGGTCGGGTCGTGGAGGTGCAGGGAGAGAGTGGTTCGGAGATCCTGTGGCGATTCACAGGCGGGTCTCGGGGCACGCAGGCAGTGCGATGCGACCGAAGCGCGATGAAGATGATTCACGGAAGCGAGGCACGCGGACAATCGTGATGTAGCATCGTCGGAATGAAATCCGACACGGCCATCAACTTCCTCACGCCACGGCGAACACGGACGCGAAGCTGTCCCATGACACGATGACGTCGTCCGAACGGGTGGGACCGCATCGCGAAGTGGTTATCGCGTATTCTCGATCGATGGGACTGCATCAACGCGCGCGTGTCGCGTGCGGATGAACGCGCGCGCGTCACACGGAACCGTCCCCTCACGAATTCCGCACCTCGCCCCCTCTCCCACACGCCGAAGCGCCCCGGGGCGTGTGCCCCGGGGCGCTCGGTACGGCGGGATGAACGACCCCGATCAGGGGACGCGGACGATCCGCTTGGTGAGCGTGGTGTTCTCGAACCGCAGGACGGCGAAGTAGACGCCCGGCGCGCTCTGCGAACCGGCCGACGAACGACCGTCCCACACCATCTGGTGCGGACCGGCGGCCATCGTGCCCTGATGCAGGTTGATGATCTGACGGCCCTGCACGTCCACGATGCCGAGCTCCACCGCACCGTCACGCGGCAGCGCGAACGACAGCGCCGCCTGGCCACGGCTCGGGTTGGGGCTGATCGGCGCGAACGACAGGACACCGAACTTCGGAGCCGACTCCAACTCGGCGTCCGCCTGCTGCGCGGCCGCAGGCGTCGCACCCGCCGCACCGTTCAGCACCATGAACGCGTCGATGTCGATGCGGTTCGACGTGGACAGCGGGTTACGAGCGCCGGCCGGGGCCACACGCATCGTGTGCGCGACACCCGAGGCGACCGGAGCGGTGAACACCACCGCCGCCTGCTGCGTCGTGGCCGCGTACAGATCCACGGTCACCGCCGGACCACCATCCACCGAGACGAGCGCGCGACCGCGCGTCGGACCCTTGGACGCGATCCACGCGATCGTGCCCGGAGCCGACAGCACCGCCGAACGGAACGAGGCACTGGCCGTCGCGACCGTCGCCGAGCGCGTCGAACCACCGTACGCACCCGTCACACCGGTGTTGAGCGTCCAGGTGCCGACGTACGTGATCGAGGCGCTGTTGTTGTCCGCCGCCGTCAGACCGAAGCGCTGGCCGATCGCCCACGCACTCGAATCCGCACCGACGAAGGCACGCACACGGTACTGGTAGCTGCGCGACGTGGTCGCCGTCGTGCCGCCGAGCGCGAGCGTCTGCGCCTGGCTCAGGGCGAGCGGCGTCGCCGTGGCGACGTTGACCCACGCCGTGCTGTTGAGGCTCAGCTGCAGCTGGTAGCGGGTCACACCGGCCGTGGCGCTGGCGGCCCACGCGATGTTCACCGGCAGCGTGCTGTTGGCGACGGTGGTCGACACGGTCATGTTACCCGCGGCGACGGCCGACGAGGGGATGCCCGGCGCGGCGATCACGGCCGGCGGCGGCGGCGGCGGCGCGATCACGTTCGCCGTGACCACGGCCGACTTGGCACCGCGGACGAGCGACGACACGTACGCGTCCACCTGGTACGTGTAGCTGCCGAACGGTACGACCTGCGAGTACGTCGTGACCGTCGCCAGCACCGAGTCCACGAGCACGCCGTTGCGATAGATCCCGAAGCCCGTCTTGGCGATGCCATCGGCCGCGGGGGTCCAGCTCAGGGCCACCGTGCCGTTCGTCGCCGTCGTCGTGACCACCGGAGCCGCCAGCGTCGGCGCACCCGGCAGCGGCGCGGGCGGAGGCGGCGCGGGCGCCGTCACGGTCGCCGTGACGAGCGCCGACTTGGCGCCGCGCACCAGCGACGACACGTACGCATCCACCTGGTACGTGTAGCTGCCGAACGGCACGACCTGCGAATACGTCGTCACCGCCGCCAGCACCGAGTCGATGAGCACACCGTTGCGATAGATCCCGAAGCCCGTCTTGGCGATGCCATCGGCCGCGGGGGTCCAGCTCAGGGCCACCGTGCCGTTCGTCGCCGTCGTCGTGACGACCGGAGCCGCCAGCGTCGGCGCACCCGGCAGCGGCGCCGGGGGCGCAACCACGATGGCCGTGTCCACGGCCGAGAGCCCGCCACGGACGAGGCCCGAGACGTACGCGTCGACCTGGTAAAGATAAGTGCCGAACGCGACCGCCTGCGTGTACGACGTGGCCGGAGCGGCGACCGAGTCGATGAGCACGCCGTTACGGTAGATGCCGTAACCCGTCTCGTTGACCAGATCCACCGCCGGCGTCCACGCCAGCGTCACGCTGCCGTTGGCCTGCGTCGTGGTGATCGTGTGGCGCAGCGCCGTCGGGGCACCCGGGGCGACCGGCGGCGCGACCACGATCGTGTCCACGGCCGAGCGCGCACCGCGCACCAGACCGAGCACCGTGGCGTCGACCTGGTACAGGTAGGTGCCGAACGCCACACCGGTGAGCGAGTACGACGTGGCCGGAGCGGCGACCGAGTCCACCAGGACACCGTTGCGGTAGATGCCGTAGCTCGTCTCGGCGACCAGATCGACCGCCGGGGTCCAGTTGAGCGTGAACGCACCGTTCACCGTGGTGCTGGTCACCGTGTGACGCAGCGCCGT
>CAYXRQ010000028.1:7566-10133 GCA_964466765.1 uncultured Bifidobacterium sp.
TGAGCGTGAACGCACCGTTCACCGTGGTGCTGGTCACCGTGTGACGCAGCGCCGTCGGGGCACCCGGGGAGACCGGGGGCGCGACGACGATCGTGTCCACCGCCGACTTCGCACCGCGCACCAGACCGAGCACCGTGGCGTCGACCTGGTACAGGTAGGTGCCGAACGCCACACCGGTGAGCGAGTACGACGTGGCCGGAGCGGCGACCGAGTCCACCAGGACACCGTTGCGGTAGATGCCGTAGCTCGTCTCGGCGACCAGATCGACCGCCGGGGTCCAGTTGAGCGTGAACGCACCGTTCACCGTGGTGCTGGTCACCGTGTGACGCAGCGCCGTGGGCGCACCCGGAGCGGGCGGCGGAGCCACGACGACCGTGTCGATGGCCGACTTCGCACCACGGGCACCGACGCCCGCGACGTACGCATCGACCTGATAGAGGTACGTGCCGAACGCCACACCCGTGAGGGCGTACGACGTCGTCGGCGCCGCGACCGAGTCCACGAGCACACCGTTGCGGTAGATGCCGTAACCCGTCTCGTTCACGAAGTCCACACCCGGCGTCCACGACAGCGTGAGGTTGCCGTTCGCCGTGGTGCTGGTGACGACGTGCTTGAGTGCGGTGGGCGCGGCCGGGATCGGCGGCACCACGTTGGCCGTGACGGCGAGCGACTTGGCGCCGTGGTTGAACGGCGCGTCGTACGCATCCACCTGATAGGTGTAGGTGCCGAACGCCACGTTGGCCTGCGTGTACGTGGTCGTGGGCACGAGCACCGAGTCGATGAGCACGCCGTTGCGGTAGATGGCGTAGCCCGTCTCGTTGACCAGGTCCACGGCCGGCGTCCAGTTGAGCGTCACCGAGCCGTTGACAAGGTTGGCGTTGACGATCGGCGCCGCGAGCGTGGGCGCACCCGGCGGGATGATGTCGGCCGGGATGCGGACGAGGCTCGTCACGCCCAGCGACTGCGCCGAGCGGTTACCGGCCGCATCGGCGGCGTCCACCGTGTAGGTGTACACGCCCGAGACCGGGATGAGGTCCACGAACGTCGTGGCCGGAGCGAGGACGTTGCCCACCGCGACACCACTGCGATAGACGCGGTACGACGTCACGGCGACGTTGTCCGTCGAGGCGGTCCAAGCGAGCTGCGCCTGGCCCGGCTTGGAGACGACGACGAGGTTCGTCGGCACCGTGGGCGGCGAGTAGTCGCGCGGCGCCGAGATCGTGTCGGGCAGCGAGGCGTTACCGTACATGCGACCGAAGCCCGCGGCGATCTGCGCGGCGAAGTCCACACCGAGTCCGCGCGCCGAAGCCTTGTCGAACGCCACGACGCGGTACACGTGCACGCCCGGGGGCGGCGTCAGGTCGCTCCAGGTCGTGGTGAGCGGTGTGAGGTTGGTGAGCACGACACCGTCACGCGCGATCTGGTAGTGCGAGACCGACCAGTCGTCCACCGACGGCAGCCAGGTGAGCGTCACCGCGTTACCCGCGAGACGCGTGAGCTGCAACTGACCGACCTTGCTGGGCGCGGTCGTGTCCGGGGTCTCGAGGAACGCGGTGCAGGCCGGGGCCGACGGGCCGGGCAGGTTGGCATCCGAGTTCTCGTAGATCGTGCCTTCGACGACCGTGGCCGGGTTCACACCGAGCCAGTGGCCGTTGGACTCACCGGCCGTGAACGTCAGGCCGCTGGTGTTGCTCACGCCACCCACCGCACGCGCGATGTCGTCGCCCACGAGACCCGTGAACGTCGCGGTCCAGTTGAGCCCGAGGGGATTGACGACGGGATCGATGGGGTCGAAGGTGATCGTGCCGTCGAGCGCCGGCGAGGCCGCACGCAGCACGCGCTTGTTGTTCTTGGTGAAGCGACCACCCGGGGTGATGAGGCGCTGCTCGAGCTGCGCGATGGGCAGCGGCTTGCCATCGGCACCCAGTGCGGTGCCGTGCACGAGCAGCACGCCCTCGCCCGCGAGCGTCGCGGGATTGTCCGGCGTCTGCACGACCGGACGTTCGCAGGTCACGCCGCTCACGTGGGTCTGCTCCACGGTGCGGACCGCGCCCGTGGCGGTGTTGGCGGTGCAGCGGACGATGTCACCCATGCGCAGCTCGGGCGTGACACCCTCCCAGCAGTATGCGCCGACGTGATTCACATCCACGAACCCACCGATGGGCGTAACGCCGCTGGCGGTGCTGATGACGCGGCCGTCACGGATGATCTCGACCGTGACGAGGTCGGTCGCGAGCCAGCCGTTGGTGGACACGAAGTCGCGCGACGGGAAGGCCGTGATCGAGATCGGTGCGACGGGGGGTTCGTTGACGATGACGTTGGCGGCCGGACGCACGAGCGCCGTGGCCGAGATGGCGAGCGAGACGGCCGAGCGATTACCGACGGCGTCGGCGGCATCCACCGTGTAGCTGTACGTACCGGGCGCCAGGTTCGCATCCACGTAGTTCGTGGCCGGCGGCGCGATGCCGTCCGGGCTCTCGACGAGCGCCACGCGCACGCCGTTGCGATAGATGCCGTAGGCGACGACGCCGACGTTGTCGGTGGACGGCGACCAGGCCAGATTGACG
>CAYXRQ010000029.1:0-10061 GCA_964466765.1 uncultured Bifidobacterium sp.
GTGCCGCCACCTTGAGAGGGTGGTGTCCTAGGCCACTAGACGATGGGAGCCTGGAAACGGGAACTCTATCGGCGCCCCGCATGGTTCACCCACGGGACCACCCCGCCTTCCTGCGGCAGGAAATTACTGAGGCTCGCGGGGCAGGCCGAGCATGCGCTCACCCAGGATGTTGCGCTGGATCTCGTCCGTGCCCCCGGCGATCGACTGGCCCGGCACCGACACCAGCACCTCGGCGACCATCCCGTCGGCAGCGGTCCCCGAGCCGGTGAGCATGCCCTCGGCCCCCGCGATGCGCCCGTGAACATGCGCGGCCAGCCGTGCGACCGCACTCATCGCGAGTTTCCCCACGCTCCCCTCCGGGCCAGGTGGCCTGCCGAGCTCGCGTGCCGCACGGGCGCGCTCGGCCGTCCACCCGGCGATGCGCTGCATCGTCAGCAGCCGCACCACGTCCTGACGCAGTGCGGCGTCATTGCCGAGCCCGCGACGCGACATCTCCGGCACCACCAGGTCCACCCGGCCCGCGCGCTGCGGGTACCACTTGTACGTCTCCATGTGCTCGTCGTGCTCCGCGCGCGCCTCGGTGACCGCACGGCCCGTCACGCCCTCCAGGCGCCACCTCGACACGATGTTGCCGAACCTCCGCTCGTGGGCGAGCGTCGCGAGGGCGACCGTCCAGCCCTTGTTCGTCTCCCCCACCACCCAGTCGGCAGGCACGCGCGCATCAGTCAGGAACACCTCGTTGAACGAGGAGTGGTGGTTCATCTGGGCGAGCGGACGAACCAGCACGCCGGGCTGGCGCATCGGCAGAACGAAGTAGGTGATCCCCGAGTGCTTCGGCACGGAGGAGTCGGTGCGCGCCAGCAGGATCCCGTAGTCCGCATGGTGCGCACTCGTGTTCCACACCTTCTGGCCGTTCACCACCCACTCGTCCCCGTCGCGCACGGCCCTGGCCTGCAGGCCCGCGAGGTCGCTGCCTGCGCCGGGCTCGCTGAACAACTGGCACCAGGTGAGTTCGCCCGTCAGGGTGGCCCGCAGGAACCTCGCGCGGAGGCTGTCGGTGCCGTGCTCGAGGATCGTCGGTGCGGCGAGCGACATGCCCACGCCCATGGGCAGGCCGACGGCACCGTGCTCGCGCAGGCACCCTGACACAAGCGTCTCGCTCCACGCGGGGAGACCCTTGCCCATCCACTGCTCCGGCCAGTGGGGAACCGCCCACCCGGAGTCGCAGAGCATCCCGCGCCACTCACGCAGCGGGAGGTCGGGGTCCCAGTTCTTCCTGATCCATGCCGAGCACTCCGCGGCAACGGACTCCGGTGTCGCTTCCCGTGCGCTCACAGCCCGGACGGGTCGATGGCCATGCCGAAACGCAGCTTGTTGTTCGCGTGCCCGAGGTGCTGCAGCGAGAACGCCGCGCGCATGGCCGTGTACTGGCCCTGCGCCTCGAGCGTCTGGTTCACGGACTCTTTCGCCAGCTTCAGCGCGAAGCCCGGCTTCGTGGCGATTCGCCGCGCCATGTCCATGGCCGCGGCGTCAAGTTCGCCGGCCGGCACCACGCGGTTCACCATTCCCAGTTGCATCGCCTCCTGCGCGGTGAACGAGTCACCGGTGAAGAGAAGTTCCTTCGCCTTTCGGGCGCCGAACTCCCACGGGTGGCCGAAGTACTCGACGCCGTTCACTCCGAACGCGACGACAGGGTCGGAGAACGTGGCGTCATCGGCGGCGATGATGATGTCGGCGACCCAGAGCAGCATCAGCGCACCGGCGATCGACTTGCCCTGGGCGGCGGCGATGACCGGCTTCGGGATGTTCCGCCACCGCCAGCACATGTTGAAGTACACCTCCTCCTCGTGGGCCATCATCGCCTCCTGGCCCTCGCCGGTGAACCCCGACTGCGGGAAGACCCTGGGGAACTCGTCGGGGGTGGTGCGGTCACGGAGGTCATGACCCGCGGAGAAGTGCGGCCCCTCGGCCCGCAGCACGATCACCTTCACGTCATTCCGGCGCGCCGCGTCGTCGTAGCACGCGTTCAGCTCGTACGTCATCAGGTTGTTCTGGGCGTTGCGCTTGTCTGCGCGGTCCAGGGAGACCACCGCGATGCCGGCATCTCCGGGGTTCTCGACGCGGTACGAGACGGTCTGCAACGAGGAGAGGTCGATTGCCATGCGGGAGTTCTACACCAGAGCGGCGGACTCACTCGCCACCGGGGCAAATGGTTGGGGAACAAGGACTCGAACCCTGAATAACAGTACCAGAAACTGCTGTGTTGCCAATTACACCATTCCCCAGTGCGGTGAGGAAGTGTAGCGGTGAACAACAGTGCCAACCACCGGCGTCAGCCCGTCAGGTCCTCGAGGCGGCCGAAACCCATGATCCTGCCGATGCCCACACCCACGGCCTCGCGCACCCACCGTGCCGTGCTGGCGGAGCCCGCCCCGGCAGGGGCAGGGACCACCCGGAAGCCGAGCTCGCGCATCGCGTGTGTCGAGCGTGCGACATGCCAGTTGGTCGTGACCATCACGACCGAGCGGACCTTCCTGTCCCTCAGCACCGGGGCGAGCGAACCGAGTGACTCCCAGGTGGAGCGGCCGGTGTCCTCCATCACGATCGCATCGCGCGGGACTCCCCTGTCCGTGAGCCACCGCCGCGACGTCGCCGCCTCGGTGAACCTGTCGGCGGGCATCTTGCCACCGGTCACCGCGACGAGCGGCGCGGCGCCGTCCTTCCACAGTGCGAGCGCCGTCGTGAGCCTCTCCTCCAGCATCGGTGAGGGAGTCCCGTCGTACTGCGCGGCGCCCATCACCACGATCACGTCGCCGCGGGCTCCAGATGGACCCGAGCCGTTCCCCATGTCACGGACCTGGACGAACACGACGGCGAAGTACGCAGCAACCGCCAGCAGCAACGCGGAGGAGACCACGACCGCTCCGCGCAGGACGAAGGCGACCCCTGTGCGGCGGTCGCGCGGAGCGGACACGTCAGCCGAGCCGCGCACGGGCCGCGGCGATGCGCCGGAGCGACTCGTCACGGCCGAGTATCTCGATGCTCTCGAACAGCGGCGGGCCGACCGTGCGCCCCGTCACGGCCACGCGGACCGGGGCCTGGGTCTTGCCGAGCTTCAGCCCGCGCACATTGGTGAAGGCCTCCAGCACGCCCTTGACCGACTCGGCATCCCATGCACACGCGGCGAGGCCGCCGGACATCGCATCAAGGACGTCGGCAGCGAAGTCCGACGACATTGCCTTCGCCCACGCATCCGGGTCCTCCGGCGGGTCCGCGAGGAAGAAGAAATCGACCATCGCGGGGATCTCGGACAACGCGCCGATGCGCGTCTGGATGAGCGGCGCGACGCGCGCGTACGTGCCCTCGTCGTAACGCGCGGCCTCCCACGGCACGTCCCCGTGCAGGAACGGACGCGAGGCCTCCAGGAATCCCTCCGGGGAGAGCATCCGCACGTGGTCACCGTTGAACGCGGCGAGCTTCTTCACGTCGAAGAAGGCCGGTGAGTGGTTGACGTCCTCCAGGCGGAACTCCCCCACGATGCGCTCCCACGGCACGATCTCGGTGTCGCCGGCCGGTGCCCACCCCAGGGTCATGAGGTAGTTCACCATGGCGTCAGCGAGGATGCCCTCTGCCCGGTACTGCTCCAGCGCCACCTTGTCGCGCCGCTTCGAGAGCTTCTTGCGCTGCTCGTTGACGAGCACGGGCACGTGCGCCCACACCGGCGGGGCATGGCCCAGTGCCTCCCACAGCATCTGCTGCTTCGGTGTGTTCGGCAGGTGCTCCTCTGCGCGCACCACGTTGGTGATGCGCATCTCGATGTCGTCGACCACATTCGCCAGAAGGAACATGGGCGATCCGTTCCCCCGCAGCAGGACGAAGTCCTCGATGGTGTCGTTCTGGAACTCCACCCGGCCACGCACGAGGTCATCGACCACCGTCATGCCCTCCGGCACGCGGAACCGGAGCACGTGCCCCGGCCCGGGCCCGAGTCCCCTGTCCCGCGAGTAGCCGTCGTAGCCCTGTTTGCCGGTCTCCTTCGCCCGCACCTGCACCTGCTCTGCCGTGAGGTCGCACCAGTAGGCCTTGCCCTCCTCGAACAACCTCATCGCGGCGTCGCGGTGGAGCCCCGCGTTGGCGGACTGGAAGTACGGCCCCTCGAACCGCGGCGAGGACGAGTCGATGCCGAGCCACGCGAGCGCGTCGATGATCCCCTGCGTCCACTCGGGGCTGTTTCGCGACTCGTCGGTGTCCTCGATGCGCAGGACGAAAGTGCCGCCGGTGCGCAGCACGAGTGCCCAGTTGTAGAGGGCGGTGCGTGCCCCTCCGACATGGAAGAAACCCGTCGGCGACGGCGCGAACCGGTAGCGGGGGGAATCCATGTGAATTGAGGCTAGTGGGAAGGGCGTTCGGGGCCTGCGGACTAGCGTGACTGCATGGGCCGCAAGTCACCGCACCTGATGAACGAGGACCACCGCGCAGTCTCGGGCGGTCTCGCACGCGCGGCAGTGTTCGGCATCAGCGACGGCCTCGTCTCCAACGTGTCGCTCGTGCTCGGTTTCGCCGGCGGCGGCGTCGCTGCGTCGGTGGTCCGTCTCGGTGGGCTCGCGGGCGCGGTCGCCGGGGCGTTCAGCATGGCGGCCGGAGAGTGGATCTCGGTGTCAGCGCAGAACGAGCTTGTCGAACGCGAGATGACGATCGAGCGGCGCGAGCTGGAGAAGAACCCGGAGAAGGAGACCCTCGAGCTGGCCGCCTTCTACGAGGACCACGGGATGACGCGCGAGCAGGCGATCGCCGGCGCGACCGAGGTCATGCAGGACAAGGAGCGGGCGCTCCTGGTGCACGCCCGCGAGGAGTTCGGCCTGGACCCCACCGACATGCCGTCGGCGGTCGGTGCCGCCGCTCTCTCGTTCGTGATGTTCATCGTGGGGGCGATGCTCCCCGTGGTGCCGTGGTTCTTCGCATCAGGGACCGCGGCCGCGGTCACGTCCGTGTCGATCGGCGTCGTGTCCGCCGCGGCCGTCGGCGCAGCTCTCGGCGTGTCCACCGAACGGTCCGTGCTGAAGTCGTCCGCGCGCCAGGTGGCGATACTCCTCGTGGCCACGGGCGCCACCTACCTCATCGGCACCCTCCTCGGGACGCAGATCTCCTGACATGGCAGAAGGCTTCACCTCCACCGACCAGGTGAACGTGCTGGGCGAGCCGCTGCAGACGTGCTGCACCGACCCGATGACCGGCTTCTACCGTACCGGTTGCTGCGAGGTGGGTGGCGACGACGTCGGCGTGCACGCAGTGTGCGCCGTGATGACCGACGAGTTCCTCGCCTTCTCCATGAGCGTCGGCAACGACCTCGGCACGCCGATGCCCCAGTACGGCTTCGCCGGCCTGAAGGCCGGTGACCAGTGGTGCCTGTGCGCGCCGCGATGGCAGGAGGCGTACGAGGCCGGCATGGCCCCTCAGGTGAAACTGCGCAGCACGCACATCGCCGCGAGCGAGTTCTGCGACATCGAGGCGCTCAGGCGCCACGCCGTCGATCTCTGAGCCCCGGGGGCCGCACCGTCAGACGGCGAACGACTCCGCCCCGAACGACATCAGCAGGGCACTGTCGCCCATGACCGCGCCGCTGAGGCCGTGGACCTGCGGCAGCAGCTGCTCGCAGAAGAACCGTGCCGTGCCGACCTTGGCGGCGACCACGTCCGCGGACAGGTCGGTCGCATCTTTCGCGATGAGGGCGGACTCAGCCATGCAGTACCCGCCGACGAGCACCGACATCTGGCGCAGGTACGGCGTGGCGCCCGAGAGCACGTCGAGGGGGTTGCCCGCGTGCTCCAAGATCCACTGCGTGGTGCCGCGCACGGCGGCGAGTGCGGCCGAGAGCTCGCTGCGCGTCTGGGCGAGATCCGGGTGCGCCGCGAGACGCGCGTCGAGGGCGGCGATCTCGTCGAACAGGCCCGTGACGACCGCGCCGGCCTTCAGGCCGATCTTGCGGCCCACGAGGTCCATCGCCTGGATCCCGTTCGTCCCCTCGTAGATGGTGGTGATCCGCGCGTCGCGGTAGTGCTGGGCGACGCCGGTCTCCTCGATGAACCCCATCCCGCCGTGCAGCTGCACCGCGGTGCCGGTGAGTTCAACCGCCATGTCGGTGCCCCACCCCTTCGACAGCGGGGTCAGGAGTGCGGCCATGTCGGCGGCACGCTCGCGCTCGTCTGCGTC
The DNA here is from genome assembly GCA_964466765.1 of uncultured Bifidobacterium sp. Classification (GTDB taxonomy): domain Bacteria; phylum Actinomycetota; class Acidimicrobiia; order Acidimicrobiales; family Ilumatobacteraceae; genus UBA2093. Next base: position 6,211 of record CAYXRQ010000029.1, read on the forward strand.
CGGGTGGTGCGCCGCGGTGTCCAGGCAGCCGGCATTCCAGTAGATCAGCCGCCGGAGCGCCTCGATGGTGCTCTTCATGGTGAGGAGCATCCGCTTCACGTCGGGGTGGTCGATGATCTGCGAGCTCTCGGCACCCTTGGCACCCGGTGCGCGTCCCTGGCGGCGCTGCACGGAGTACTCGAGCGCCTGCTGGTACGCACGCTCGATGAGGGCCAGTCCCTCGAGGCCGACACCGAGACGCGCCTGGTTCATCATCGTGAACATGTAGGTCATCCCGCGGTTCTCCTCGCCGATGAGGTAGCCGACGGCGCCGCCGTTGTCGCCGTACGAGAGCACGCACGTGGGGCTCGCCTTGATGCCCGTCTTGTGCTCGATGCTCACGCACTTCACGTCGTTCTCGCGACCGGGCCTGCCGTCGGCATCGAGGATGCGCTGGGGCACGATGAAGCACGAGATGCCCTTCGTGCCGGGCGGAGCGTCGGGGGTGCGGGCGAGCACCAGGTGGATGATGTTGTCGGCCATGTCGTGCTGGCCGAATGTGATGTAGATCTTCGTGCCGGTGATCAGGTAGGTGCCGTCGGCCTGGCGCACGGCCCTGGTGCGCACGGCACCCACATCGCTGCCGGCATCCGGCTCCGTGAGGTTCATGGTGCCCGTCCACTCGCCGGTGATCATCCTCGGCAGGTACGTCATCTTCTGGGTCTCGTCGCCGTGGTGCATTATCGCGTCGATCGCACCTTGGGTGAGGAGCGGCGCCATGGTCAGCGCCATGTTCGCCGAGTTCATCATCTCCTGGACCGCGATGTTGACGACCCACGGGAAGCCACCTCCGCCGAAGCCGGGGTCGAAACCCACGGTTCCCCACCCGGCCTCCACGTACGCCCTGTAGGCCTCCTTGAACCCCGGCGGCGTGGTCACCGTGCCGTCGTCGTTGCGGTGCGAGCCGACGGTGTCACCGACTGCGTTCAGCGGCGCGAACGACTCCTCGAAGAAGCGGGCGGCCTCCGCGAGCATCTCGGGCACCACCGACAGGTCGACTCCGGCGAATTTCGGGAGCGAGGTGATGTCACCCAGCCGGCAGAACCGGTCGAGGACGAACTGGATGTCCCCCAGGGGGGCCTTGTAGGCGGTCACCGCCCGAACCCCGTGAGCTCGCGCCAGGCAGCCGGCATGCGCGCGGCGGCCTCCGTGTGGGACAGGCGCAGCGTCGACTCCGGCACGAGGTCTGCGATCGCGCGGCCCTCGGCGTAGTGGTGCGCCGCGTTGTGGACGCCCTCGAACAGTCCGCGCCGCGCTGCGAGCAGGTCCGCGGGGACATCGGCAGAGAGAAAGCCCCAGATGGACAGCGCGAGCGTGAGATCGTGCACCATCGGCGCACGGCCGAAGAGCGATGCACGCTTCAGCGCGATGAGCGAGCACCCCCGGAGTGCGTCGTCCACGTCCTCCCCCGCCTGCACCGTCACGCGGGCGCGCGCACGGGCGGCGAGAGTCATCACGTACCCCTGGTCCGGGCCCTGGTAGCCCAGGCGGGAGCCGGCTGGCTGGCGACCCTCGATCTCTGCCTTTCGGTCCGGCGCCCACGGGGCGGGAACATAGTCGGGCGAGTCGTAGGAACGGGCCGGCTCGGCCACTGGTGTCGGTGCGTATCGGGGTGCAGCCATCCCGACAGCCTAATTGCGAAGGGGCCGCAGGCGCCCCGTCACGCCGTCCGCGTGACAGGTGCAGCGAGGAGGTCAGCCTTCGTCGTGGAGGAGGCCGTAGACGAGCGACTCCTCGAGCGCCTGCCACGACGCCTCGATGATGTTCGCCGACACCCCGATGGTCGTCCACGAACGGTCGCCGTTGGTGGCATCGATGAGCACGCGCGTGACGGCCCCGGTGGCAGTGGCGCCGTCCAGGATGCGCACCTTGTAGTCCGTCAGGTGGATGCGGTCGATCTGGGGGTAGGCGCCGCGCAGGCAGGAGCGCAGCGCGGCGTCGATCGCGTTGACCGGGCCGTTCCCCTCCGCGGTGTGCACGAACCTCTCGTTGCCCACGTGCACCTTCACGGTCGCCTCGGTGGTGAAGCCCTGGCCCGGGTTCTCGTCGGTGATGACGCGCATGGACTCCACGCTGAAGTGCGACTGCTCCCAGCCGGCGGCGCGGCGCATCAGCAGCTCAAGCGAGGCATCGGCAGCCTCGAAGTGGTAGCCGGCGTGCTCCAGTTCCTTCAGCCTGTCGATCACGTTGCCGACGACGATGCCGTCGAGATCCAGGCCCAGCTCCTCCGCCTTCACCTCGATGGTGGCACGGCCCGCCATCTCGCTCACGACGAAACGGGTGCCGTTGCCGACCACCTCCGGGTCCACGTGCTCGTATGCGTCCTTTGCCCGCTTGATCGCCGAGACGTGCAGCCCGGCCTTGTGCGCGAACGCAGAGTTGCCCACGTACGGTGCCTGCGGGTTCAGCGGTCGGTTCAGCACCTCGGCCACGTGGTTCGACACGGCGGTCAGCCTGTTCAGGTGGCCGTCGGGCAGGCACGCGTAGCCCATCTTCAGCTGGAGGTTCGGGATGACCGTGGTCAGGTTGGTGTTGCCTGTGCGCTCGCCCAGGCCGTTCAGGGTGCCCTGCACGTGGCGCACGCCGGCGCGCACCGCGGCCATCGAGTTCGCGACCGCGCAGCCGGTGTCGTCGTGGCAGTGGATGCCGAGCACGGCGTCGTCCCCCACGAGCTTCTTCACGGCGGCGACCGTGGCCTCCACGTCGTGCGGCAGCGAGCCACCGTTCGTGTCGCACATCACCAGGTGGGTGGCGCCGTTGGTGACGGCGGCCTCCACGATGCGCAGCGCGAACTCGGGGTTGTTCCGGTAGCCGTCGAAGAAGTGCTCAAGGTCCACCATCACCCGGCGACCGTGGCCCGCGAGGTACCGCACCGAGTCGGCGACCATGGCCACGCCCTCGTCGAGAGTGGTCTGCAGCGCCTCGGTCACGTGGTAGTCCCACGACTTCGCCACGATGCAGACTGCCGACGTGCCGGCCTCGATCAGGTTGCGCAGGGTCGGGTCGTCGTCGGTCTTGCCCTTCGGGCGGCGCGTGGATCCGAACGCCACGAGCACGGAGTTGGAGAGCTTCAGCTCGGTCTTGGCGCGCTCGAAGAACTCCACGTCCTTCGGGTTCGCGCCCGGCCAGCCGCCCTCGATGTAGTGGACCCCGAGGAAGTCCAGTTGCTCGGCGATGCGGAGCTTGTCCTCCACGGTCGCCGACACGCCCTCGACCTGCATGCCGTCACGCAGGGTGGTGTCGAACACCTCGACCATCTCAACGTTGCTGTTCATCTGCTGTCCTTGCCTGTGCCGTGGCGTCTGTGCGGTTCTGTCGATGCGGGAACGAAAAAGCCGCCCTGGTGGGCGGCCTGCACGCGCATGTCGGGAACCGACATGCGCTAACGAATGATGATGCCGGCGACGGCCAGGACCGCGAGCGGTGCGGGGATGGCCTTCGTCGACATGGGCACAGTCTCGCCCCGTTATCCCCCATCGTCAACCTCCCCTGTGGGTGAGGCTGTGGACAACCCCCGGGGGACCCATCCTGGGGCTGGAACGACTGTGGAAAAGGGGTGTGCGGAGGCGGGCCGGCCGGGTCAGGCCAGTTCGCACCAGTGCTTGTACGCCGGAATCTGGCCCCGGACGGCCTTGCCGTAGGTCTCGGCCACCTTCAGGGTGATCGGCCCGGGGCACGGGACGGCGCGGTCGTCCACGGAGTTGATGGCGCTCACCTCGGCGGCGGTGCCCACGCAGAAGATCTCCTCGGCGATGTACAGGTCGGAGCGGGCGATGTTGCCCTTCTCGACCTCGTACCCCATGTCCTCGAGG
>CAYXRQ010000030.1:0-1554 GCA_964466765.1 uncultured Bifidobacterium sp.
TCGTCAAGATCCCCCACGGTGGCTGGTGTGCCCTGCTGGTCGGGGTCGTCCTGATGGTCCAGATGCAGACGTGGAGGCGCGGCCGTGCGCTGGTGGCCGACCGTATCCACCGCGGCGAGCAGGACCTGGAGCCGTTCCTGGACGACGCGGAGGACATCTCCCGCGTCGCGGGGACCGCCGTGTTCATGTTCAAGGACCTGGGCAAGACCCCGCCGGCCCTCGTCAACAACCTGCGCCACAACAAGGTCCTCCACCGCACGACCCTCATCGTCTCCGTGGAGACTGCCGACCGGCCGCGCGTGCCGTTCGCGGAACGGTACGAGGTGAAGAAGGTGGCCCCCGGTGTGTTCCAGGTGCAGCTGGAGTTCGGCTTCATGGAGGAACCGAACGTGCCTGCGACCCTCGCGGCAATCGACCACCCCGGTCTCCACTACGACGAGGACGACGTCACGTACTTCATCGGCCACGAGTCGATCGTGGCGGGCAAGGTCCCGGGCATGCACCCCCTGGCCGAGCAGTTGTTCGTTCTCCTGAACCGCGGGGCGGACTCCGCCGTGAGGTTCTTCAACCTGCCCACGGACCGCGTGTTCGAGGTGGGTTCCCGCGTCGAGATCTGAGCCCCGGCGCCCCGCTCAGCGGACGACGTAGCTGGTCATCGAGAGCGACCCCATCGCGCAGCCACCCACCATCACCTCGGCGACGGAACCTGACCGTGCCGCGATGCCCGCGAGGTACAGCAACGGGAGGAAATGCTCGGTGGTGGGCACTGACGCCGCAAAAGCAGGGTGCGATTCCACGTCTGCGAGCGCAGCGGGGTCGGTCGTCATGAGGGACCGCACGTGCGAGTCGAACTCCACGGCCCAGGGGAACCCGTTCTCCCCCGCTGCCCAGTCGATGCGCGAGAGATTGTGCACCACGTTGCCGCTGCACAGCACGAGCACGCCCGACTGCCGCAGTGCGTCCAGCCGCCGGCCGAGCTCCAGGTGCTCCTCCGGCGGCTTCGTCGCGTCGAGCGACAGCTGCAGCACCGGGACGTCCGCCGCGGGGTACATGTGCGCGAGCACCGACCACGTGCCGTGGTCGAGGCCCCAGCTGTCGTGGTCGAGACCCACCCAGCAGGGTGCGAGTGCCTCTGCCACCTCTGCCGCCACCTCTGTGCTGCCCGGCGCCGGGTAGTCGAACGCGAAGAGGCGGTCCGGGAAGCCGAAGAAATCGTGGATCGTCCGTGGCCGCGTCATCGCCGTGACGGCAGTGGCGTTGACCAGCCAGTGCGCCGACACCGCGAGTATCGCCCGCGGCACGGGGACCGAGCGGGCGAAGTCGTGCCAGGCCTCCGTGAAGCGGTTGTTCTCCAGTGCGTTCATCGGGCTGCCGTGGCCGATGAAGACTGCCGGCATCCTGCTCATCCCGTCATGATACTTGCGTCCGCAAGCATCATGAGTGTGACCTTCACTTCAACGTGGCGAGCTGGGTCCCCTTCGCGCTGCGGATGACGAAGATGTAACCCTTCTTCCACGTCGTGAGGACCTTGTTGAGGCCCTTCTTGCCGCTGAC
>CAYXRQ010000030.1:1654-10053 GCA_964466765.1 uncultured Bifidobacterium sp.
GCGCTCGCGATGGCGGAGAGCACGCTCGAGCCGTCCGACTTCCCGAAGCACTTCTTCGCGATGGTGGCCGGGATGAACGCCTTCATGGAGCCCTTGTTGAGGGTGACACCGTCTGACTTGAAGTGCGGTGTCCCCTCCATGCTGACCGTCAGCGACGGGTCCGAGGACCCTCCAGTCGAGCCACCTCCCGAAGAACCACCGGACGAGCCCATCAGCGCGGCAAGTTCGCTCTGGGTGTACTCCTTGCCGTCCGTGCCGCGGAAGTTGCCGTTCGGGAGCCGGGTGTAGGTCTTCCCGCCGACGGTGATGTCCTCGGCCGTGCGCACGCCCTGGCTGGAGGTCCGGCCCGAGCAGGACATCCCGATGCGGAAACTGTTCACGTTCGCCCCGATCCAGAGGCCCTTCATGTCCTGCTCCATCGAGTTGAGCGTGGTCGCGGAGAACCCGACGTGCTGGATGATCGTGGCCGTGAGGTCCTCGTCCGACTTCGTGATCGAGCACTTCTGCCATTCCTGCATCGAGTAGGTGGCGCACTCCGGGTGGCGGGTCTTGAAGTTGTCGAACGTGTCGAAGTTGATCTTCGACAGTCCCGCGGGCTTCGACACAATGACGGCGGAGGAGTTCTGGTCCACGAAGCTGACCATTGACGAGTAGCCGGCCGCGTACGTGATGTTGTCCCCGGTCTTGGCGGGGATCGTGACGCGGAACTGCAGGCCGGCGGCGAGACCAGCCTGGCCCATGTCCTTGAAGTTGCCGGTGGACGGCCCGACGATGAACTGGTACTGGGGCACGGGTGTCGTCACGCGGCACACGATCAGGCCCCACCCCGACCCTGCGGCAGTTGCGTAGGTGGTGCCGCCGTTGGTCGAGTACTCGAGGCTGGGCTTCGTCCAGTTCCAGTCGGCGGTGGCGGCATCGGTTCCCTGGCACGAGTTCGTCACGCCCTGGGTGGAGTTGATGACGAGGAGCCCGTCTCCCGGTGCCGCCGAGGCGACCCCCGGCCCCAAGAGACCGACGGCAACGACCGAGCCCGCAGTCAGTGCCATGACCGAGAACAATTTCCTTGCGAACATGCCGACCCCCTCAGCAGGTGATGGCCCGACACTAACCCCGATGCGCGGATGTGTGAACCACCGGTGCAGCGACCGGAAGAGAGCCGAGGCGTAGCTACCGTGGGGCCATGGGCACGCAAGGGGGCGCACAGCCGGGAATCGTGGACTCCCATGTCCACCTCCTCCCGGGGCGCATCGGCGAGAAGGTGCGGGCCATCTTCGAGGCCGGGGAACGCAGCGGCCGCTTCCGCCTGGCCTACCCCGCGGGGCACGACGAGACGGTCTCGATCCTGAAGTCCGAGGGAGTCACGGGGATCTGGTCGTTCCCGTATGCCCACCGCGTTGATGTCGCCGAGGGCCTGAACGAGGCGTCGGCGGGGATCGCGCGGCGCTTCACGGACGGTGAGTTCGAGGTGACGGGGGGCGGCACCGTCCACCCCACTGACGACGATCCTGCCGCGGTCGTCACGAGGGCCCTCTCGGTGCACGGCTTGAAGGTCCTGAAGCTGCACTGCTCTGTCGGCGACTTCCGCATCGACGACCCGCGGCTGACCCCCGCACTTTCCGTCGCCGAGGAGGCCGCGATGCCGGTCATCGTCCATCTCGGGCACAGCGCGGACGGCCTGACCGAGGAGCACGAGCTGGACGCGGTCGGCACCGTGTGCGGGCGCCACCCGCGCCTCCCGTTCGTCCTCGCGCACTGCGGCCACCACAGCGCGCCCGCAGCCGCGCGGTTCTTCGAAGAGCACCGGAACTTCCACGCCGACCTCACGCCCGTTGTCACCGCGCCGCCCGACGTCAGCGCAGAGGTGCTCGCCGCCCACCACGACCGCATCCTCTTCGGCAGCGACGCCCCGAACACCGCGATCCGCGTGACGGACCATCTCGCCTGGCTGGATTCGTTCGGCCTGCCGGCGTCGGCGCGGGACGCGGTCACCGGGGGGAACGCGCGTCGTCTGGTTGCCGCCGTCGGCTGAGTGCCTACAGACGGTCGGCGGGGTACCCCGCGTACGACGCCTTGAACACGCCCTGGTTCAGGAGCACCGACGCCACGGGCCTGCCGTCCGCGCCGGAGACCGTCGTGCGCGTGTAGTAGTACTCGACACGCCGGGTCTGGCCGAGGGCCACCACCTCCTGGCGCAGTTCGTACTCCTCACCGACGAACACCGGGCCTGCGTGCATCTGCACCTCGAGGTCCATGAACAACCCCACCGCGGGGCCGCGCACAGTCCCGGCCGGCGGGCAGTTCGCCGCGAGCACGCTGACCATCTCGAACGGCACGATGGCCCTGCCCCACGGGGACGACCCTGCGGTGGCGGGCGAGTACCACGGGGAGTCCTCGGTGATGCACGCGAGCTTCTCCTCGAGCGAGAACGGGTAGAGGTTGCCGTTGCGCCCCGAGAACGTCATCGTGGCGCGGGTCGTGCGCGACGTCCCGCCCACGGACAGCTGGTCGATGATGAAGAGTTCCCCCGCGGGTTTCAGCGCGGCGAGCCTGGACCCGAGCTCGGTCGTGTCGGCGCCGCCCACCGACATCGTCCCCGAGAGAACCGGCGTCCCGTCGGCCTTCGCGGCGGAGATCAGTGCGGAGGTGCCCCCGGTCGTGCGCGCCGTCGCCTGGACCTGTTCGCCCTCGATGACCATCGTCTCGAAGTGGGCACTGATGCACCCCCGCTCGAACCACTCCCGGCCCCACAGTGCGGCACCCATGGGGTCGAACTGGCTGAAGTGGGTGGGTCCCTCGATCGGGGCACCTGCCAACCCGAGCTTCTCGGCGGTTGCGTCGTCGTGGACACTCGCGTGCCCGTCGTACTCCTGGTCGGCCAGCATCTGGCGGGGCGCGCGCAGCGGCCCCGTGATGGTCATCTCCGTCCCGAACGCGGACATGCTCACTCCTTCACCCTCTCGGCACGCAGCGCGGACCTCCGCACCTTGCCGTCGTCGCCGCGCAGCGGGAAGTCGACGTACTCGAAGGTGCGCGGGATCTTGTACGTCACCAGGCGCTCGGCGAGGAACCCGCGGAGTTCGTCCTCGCCCACCTGGGCCGCAGACGCCTCGATGATCGCGTGGATCACCGCACCCTTGTCCTCGTCGGGAAGGCCGATCACCGCACAGCTCTGCACGGACGGGTGCTCCTGGATCGCCGCCTCCACCTCCGCCGGGTAGATGTTGGCGCCGCCCGAGAGGATCATGTCGCTCGCCCTGTCCCCCAGGTAGAGGTAGCCGTCCTCGTCGAGCCGGCCCATGTCGCCGAGCGACTCCCAGCCGCCCTCGCGGGTGCGCGCCGTCGCACCGACGTAGCGGTACGTGGGCGTGCCGCGCAGCGACCGCATCCACACCTCGCCCATCTCGCCCGTCGGCACTTCGTCGCCGTCCTCATCGGTGATCATCACCGTGCCGGGCTGCACCCGGCCGACGGAGCCGCGGTGGGCCAGCCACTCCGCACCCGTGATGACGGTCGCGGTCTGGGCCTCCGTGCCGGCATACAGCTCCATGATGCGCTCGGGACCGAGCCAGTCGATCCAGCACTGCTTCAGCCACTCGGGGCACGGCTCGGCGAGATGCCACACCACACGCAGCGACGACAGGTCATAGCGCAGGCGCACGTCCTCGGGGAGCCGCCATATGCGCTTCATCATCGTGGGGACCATGTAGAGCACGCTCCCGCGGTGCTGCTCGATCTCGGCGAGGGTTCCCTCGGCGTCGAAGCGCGGCATCAGCGCGACGCTCAGCCCGTTGAGCAGCGCCTGCCAGCTCCACACTGCGGGACCGTTGTGGTACAGCGGCCCGGGCATCACGAGGCACCCGCCGGGGTCCATCATGAGCGGCGGCGGTGCGGTCTCGTCCATCACGGCGGGATCGCCCGACACGATCAGTTTCGGCCGCCCCGTGCTGCCCCCCGATGTCGGCGCCTTCCATGCGGGAGAGATGACGTCAGGGAGCGCGGACGCATCAGCGCGCGGCGCGCGGAAGCCGGCCGGGATCGCGTGCCGGCCCTGCACGGCCCCGTCAGGTGCACCGATGACGACGGGCGGGTCGGCGAGTTCGATCAGGGCCTCCAGTTCGCGCTGCGGCAGGCGTGACGACACCGGCTGCGGCGTCCCCCCGAGGAGCCAGATCGCCACGTACGACACGAACCAGTCGATGCTGTTCGGGAGTGCGACCGTGACGAGATCGCCGGTTCCCACCCCGAGACCCTGCAGGTGGACGGCCAGGTCCCCGCCGCGCTCGAGCAGGCCTGCACGCGTGATCGACTCGCCCTGGCAACTGACGGCCACGGCATCGGGGCGCTCGGCGGCGAGCCGGCGCAACTGGTTGACGAACGAGATCATGGGGCCCCCTCCCCCACATGATGCCCCGTGGGTCACCCCGCGAGCGAGACGACGGTGTAGAAGACGAGTGAAAGGACTGTGCCTGCCGCGACGAGGTTCGTGGTGAGGTCCTCGTCGAACCCGGCCGCGACCCCGATGACCCCGGCGGTCACCATCGGCGGCATCGACGCCTCCACGATGCTCGCCGCCCACACCGTGCCGGCCGGGTCACCGAGCACCACGGCTGCGGCGGCCACTAGCGCAGGCATGATCACCATCTTCACCGCGATGCCGAACACGAGGGCGGACGGCCGCGCGATGCGCACTCGCGGGACGAACCGCAGGCCGAGCGACCACATCGCGACCGGTGCGACAGTGCGCCCGAGTGGGACGAGCACGTCATGCACCGCACCCGGCATGTCGACGACGCGGAACACCAGGCTCCCGACGAGGGCGAGGAACGGCGGGAACGCGAGGAGACGCCGCAGCATCGCGCGGGCGTCACCGCCACCCGACCCGATCCGGCCGGAGACCCATGTGCCGTACGTGGCGAGTGCGAGGAAGGTGCCGACCTGGTCGAACGCGAGCGCCGCGGGCAGATGGTCCCGGCCGAGCACCGCCTCCACCACGGGGAGCCCGAGGAAGGCCGTGTTGCCGAGCGGCACGACCATGAGCAGTGCTCCGGTCACCTCCGCCGGCCACCCCGCACGGCGCGACACGGCCCACACCGCCGCGGCACCGACTGTGATGGTCGCCCACGCGGACACCACCGGCACGGCAGCACCGCGGCCGAGATCGAGTTCGGGCAGCCGGACCAGGATCAGGGCCGGAAGCGCGGCGGTGATGACCCACCGTCCCGCCGGGCCTGCGAGTCCGCGTGACCGGGGGACGAGCAGGCCGAGCACCGTCCCTGCGAGGAAGAACGACGCGACAGCGAGCACACGGGAAGTCTTGCCTGTGCGGTGCGCGGCGCGGCTGATTGCCGCGGGGTGGCCGGCTGGCAGAATCTCGTCATGGCGACGCACAACGTGACATCACCCCTCATCGGAACCGTCTTCCGCGTCACGGTGCGCCCCGGCGACACGGTCCGCTCCGGGCAGGAGATCGTCATCATCGAGTCCATGAAGATGGAGCACCCCGTGGAGGCCGGGGCCGACGGCACCGTGGAGGAGATCCTGGTCGCCGAGGGTGACACGGTCGCGTCCGGGCAGGTGCTCGTGCGGGTCGCACCCGGTGCGGTGTCCACGGCGTCTGAGGCTGCGGGCGACTCCCCCGTCGCGACCGGCGATCGTGCCGACCTCGCGCGCTACCGCGAGAGGCGCTTCCTCACCACGGACGAGGCCAGGCCGGAGGCCGTGGCACGGCGGGCCGCGAGAGGCCACCGCACGGCGAGGGCGAACATCGCAGACCTCGTGGATGACGGCTCGTTCGTGGAGTACGGCTCGTTCGCGATCGCGGCCCAGCGGCGCCGGCGCGACCTGGACGACCTGATCCGCAACACGCCCGCCGACGGCCTGGTGGGCGGCCTCGCCACGGTGAATGCCGGCCTCTTCCCCGGCGACGCATCGCGCGTGGCGGTGGCGAGCTACGACTACACGGTCCTCGCCGGCACGCAGGGCCAGAAGAACCACACCAAGAAGGACCGCATCTTCGACGTGGCGCAGCAGCTCCGCCTCCCCTTCATCCTGTTCGCCGAGGGCGGCGGCGGGAGGCCCGGGGACACGGACGCATCGGGCGTCGCCGGGCTCGACTGTCTCGCGTTCGCGTACTTCGCCCGGCTCTCCGGCCTGGTGCCCCTCGTGGGCATCACCAACGGCTACTGCTTCGCCGGCAACGCCGCGCTTCTCGGGTGCTGCGACGTCATCATCGCCACGGAGGACAGCTACACCGGGATGGCCGGCCCGGCGATGATCGAGGGCGGTGGTCTCGGCGTCGTGAAGCCCACCGACATCGGGCCGATCGACGTGCAGACCGCGAACGGTGTCGTGGACATCCGGGTGAAGGACGAGGAGGCGGCGGTGGCGGCCGCGAAGCAGTACCTCTCGTACTTCCAGGGCCCCGTCAGCTCGTGGGAACGCCATGAGGATGCGCTCATGCGCGACGTCGTGCCGGAGCAGCGCACCCGCGTCTACGACGTGCGCCGGGCGCTCGAGCTGCTCGCCGACAAGGGCACGCTCCTCGAGCTGCGGCCGACTTTCGGGGTGGGCATCCTCACCGCGCTCGCGCGCATCGAGGGACGCCCCGTCGGTGTCATCGCGAACAACCCCGCCCACCTCGGCGGCGCGATCGACTCTGACGCCGCCGACAAGGCATCCCGCTTCGTCCAGCTCTGCGATGCGTTCGACCTGCCCGTCGTCAGCCTGTGCGACACGCCGGGGTTCATGGTCGGCCCGGACGCGGAGCACACCGCCCAGGTCCGCCACTTCGGCCGCATGTTCGTGACGGCCGCGAGCATCAGCGTGCCCTGGGTGACAGTGGTGCTGAGGAAGGGCTACGGGCTCGGTGCACAGGCAATGGCCGGGGGCAGTTTCCACGGCAACGCGATGACGGTGTCGTGGCCCACGGGCGAGTTCGGCGGGATGGGCCTCGAGGGCGCGGTGCGCCTCGGCTACCGCAAGGAACTGGAGGCCGAGACCGACCCGGCGAAGCGCGCGGAGCTGGAGTCGTTCCTCATCGCGCGGGCGTACGAGAACGGGAGCGCGCTGAACATGGCGAGCCACGTGGAGATCGACGACGTGATCGACCCGGCCGACACTCGGAGCCGCGTCCTTGCCGTGGTCGGCTCGCACCGTTCGTGGCGCGACCGCGAGGGCAAGAAGCGCCCCATGGTCGACACCTGGTGAGCAGACGGCGAAAGGCGCGGGCTGACCGCGCAGGCCTCAGAACGAGGCGAGCCCGGCGCTGAGGGCGGCGGCGAGGTCCGCGTCCGACACGGTGTCGGAGTCGGCGGCCATCTTCTCGTGCACGGCCGCCGCGTTGACGACCGAGACGACCTCGTTGTCGAAGAACGGGAGGACCTCGGAGAGGGTCTTCGAGATGCGCTGGCCACCGCCGGGGCCGGGCGTGACGCTCACGACCATCACCTTCTTGCCGCGCAGGGCCCCGCCGCCCATGGGCCGCGTCAGCCAGTCGACCGTGTTCTTGGTGAGTGCCGAGTAAGAACCGTTGTACTCGGGCGCGGCGAACAGGACTCCGTCGGCCTCCGCCACCGCGGCGCGCATGGCGACGACGGCCGCGGGCTGGGCGTCACCCTCGAGGTCCTGGTTGTAGAACGGCACTTCGGCGAGGTCGAAGTGGGCGACCTGCACCCCGTCGGGCGCGAGCCCGGGCAGTGCGCGGATGATGCGGGTGTGGAAGGAGGCGGCCCTCGTGGAGCCGGAGAAAGCGACGATGGTCTTCATTGCCGCTGAACGATACGCAGGCCCCGACCCGGTTCCCACACCGACATCACGAGCGTGTCACCCTCCACCTCCGTGAGGACGACGCGCGTGATCCCGATGATCACGACGTCACCGGGGAGACCTGCCCCGTCGTCGCCGGCCGGCAGGTGCTTCCTCATCCAGTCAATCGACTCGGCCGCGCCGAGCACCGTCGCGGTGCCCTCGACGCGTGCGTCGCCTCCCGACAGCTTCTCGTCGAGCGGTGCCGAGTGGACCGCGACGCGCGGGTCGCGGCGCAGGTCAGCCGTGCGGAGCGCATGCGGCATCGCCCCGAACCACAGGTGGCCCCCGGAGACGAAGATGCTCGAGCCCCACAGGCGCGGCCGGCCGTCCGGTGCGAGCGTGCCGACGACATGGTGCGGGTGGCAGGAGAACCTCGCCGCCACACGGTCCGAGAACGCAGGTTCGGCCGCCCGGAAATCGGCCCAGGGCGTGTCCGGTGTCATGCGCTGCAAGAGTAACGACCCGACGGTGGAACAATGTGGGGCGTGACGATCTCCCCCATCTTTGACCCCGCCTCCTGGAACGAGGTGCCGGGGTTCGCCTTCACCGACATCACCTACCACCGCGCCGTTGACCAGGGGACCGTGCGCATC
>CAYXRQ010000031.1:0-9959 GCA_964466765.1 uncultured Bifidobacterium sp.
GTGAGGGTGGCCGCACGGTGGGTGCCGGCCGCGTCACCAAGATCATCAAGTAACGACCATGGCAACGAACAGCATCCGCATCCGCCTCAAGGCATTCGACCACGACCAGCTCGACAAGTCGACGCGCGCCATCGTGGAGACGGTGACCCGCACCAACGCGAAGATCCGTGGCCCCATCCCGCTGCCGACCGACAAGCACCGCTTCACGGTCATCCGCGGGCCGCACATCGACAAGGACTCCCGCGAGCACTTCGAGATGCGCATCCACAAGCGCCTCATCGACATCGTCGACCCGAACCCGAAGACGATCGACTCCCTGCAGCGCATCGAGCTCCCGGCCGGCGTGGACATCGAGATCAAGATCCAGGGCTGAGCCCGGGCATCACGGAACAGAAGTCACAACAAGGATCAGGGGCGGCCTCCGGGCCGCCCCTTTTTCTTGCCGAATTCTTGACCGGGCTGAGTGGAACCGTGCTCCGCGGAGGGATAGATAAGGGAGCATGAGTTACGCACCGGACTGGATCAACACACCCCCGCAGTTGCCGACCGAGCCGACACCCCGCAGGAGGGGCCGCGTCGGTTCGTTGCTCCTGGTGCTTCTCGTCGGTCTCGCAGGCGGTCTCGTCGGCGGTGCGTTCGCCGCGGGGGTCACGGACGGCATCGAAGGATCCTCCGGCAGCCCCGTCGTCACGGCCGCGAAGGTCGACCAGGCGAAGGTCGGCAACACGTCCGTCGCCAAGGCAGCCGCTGTCATCTCGCCGAGTGTCGTGACCATCGACAGTGTCGCCTCTGACGGCGAGGCCATCGGCACCGGCATCATCATCTCCTCCGACGGGGACGTCGTCACCAACGCCCACGTCGTGGAGAACTCCACCGAGGTGCGCGTCGTCCTCAACGGCGAGACCGAGCCGCGGAAGGCCAGGGTCCTCGCCGCCGACGCGGGGAACGACCTCGCCCTCGTCCGCATCGAGAACATCACGGGTCTCACCGCCGCGACCTTCGCCGACCCGGAGAGCCTCGCGGTGGGCGACCAGGTCGTCGCCGTGGGCTACGCGCTCGACCTCGACGGCGGCGCGAGCGTCACCAGCGGCATCATCTCGGCGCTCAACCGCACCATGCAGAACGAGGACGGGGCACTCAATGCCCTGATCCAGACCGACGCTGCGATCTCGTCGGGCAACTCGGGCGGCCCGCTCATCAACATGGACGGCCACGTCGTGGGCGTCAACACCGCCGTGTACCGCAGCACGGAGACCTCCGCGGCGAACAACATCGGTTTCGCCATCAGTGTCGGCGAGGTGAAGCGCGTCATCGAGGTGCTGCGCACCGAGGCCAGCGGGGAGAAGCGGGCACAGGGCTATCTCGGAATCGCGCTGTCGGACCGCACGGACGGCGGCGTCGGTGCCGTCGTCAGCGAGGTGGCCGCGGACTCACCCGCGGAGACCTCGGGCCTGAAGGTGCGCGACATCATCCTCCAGGTCAACGACCAGCCGATCACCGGCCAGGGTGCGCTCATCGGGATCATCCGCGATGCGACCCCCGGTGAGGAGGTCGAGATCGTGATCGAGCGCGACGGCGAGCGCATCACCGTGAAGGCAGAACTGGCGGCACGCCCCAGCGAGTGACCCCTCAGGCGAGGGAGACGCGCGGGAACCTGGAGTCGTCCAGTTCGTCACCGTCGGAAAGACCGTCCGGCTCGAACGGGGGGCTCGTCCTCCACGGGCGTGTTGCCCACCGTGCGTCGTCGCCCACGTAGCGGAAGCTGACCACACGGCGCCGCAGTGCGTGCCCCTCCGTCCCCGGCGCGCCGTGGAGCGTGCGGAAGTGGAACGCGACGACGTCGCCCGGCTCCGCGTCGCACACGACTGTGCGGCCGGTCGATTCCAGCTCTCCGGCCGCGGGGAACGGCTCGAAGCCCTCGGCGGCGGCGACGTACGGCGAGTCGTCGACGAAGCGGTTGGGGATGAACCTCCGTCCCGTCAGGTGGCTGCCCGCGATGCAACGCAGGGCAACGGCGGGCGGGACCGGGTCGAGCGGCACCCACAGGCTCACGTTGTCGAGCCCGTCCACGCCGTAGTACGGGTCGTCATGGTGCCACGGGGTGGGGGTGGACGTGCCGGGTTCCTTCACGAGCACGTGCTCGTGGAAGAAGCGCGGGGTCCGGGTGCCCAACAATGCACCGGCGACGGCGGGGAGCGGGCCGGACAGCGCGGCCCCGCGGAACTCCGGGATGCGTTGCCAACTGACGTAGTCGTCGAAGAACCTCCCGCCCGAGCCCTCCGCCGTGTACTCGTTCGACCAGGGGCTGGGGTGGTTCAGGTTCGCCTCCACCCCGCGCGAGATCCCCGCGAGGTCAGCGTCGGACAGGACACCGCGCAGGACCACCACGCCGTCACGTCGGTATGTCTCGGCAGATCCTTCGGGCAGGGCCACTGGGTCATCGTATGTTCGCAGCGTGACCCGCGGCCACTGCCGCGGTGACATGATGAGGGCCGGGGGAGGACACATGGACATGCATTTTGCGACCTTGTGGGAGGCCTACGCGGACGCCATCGGCGACGTGCCGGCCGTCGTCATGGGGGACAGGCGCTTCACGTGGCGCGAGTACGACGGGCGCGCGGCGAGGGTCGCCGCCGCGATGGCCGCAGCCGGGCTCGGCCCGGACGACAAGGCGGGGCTGTACCTCTACAACTCGAACGAGTACCTGGAGGCGCACTTCGCGTCCTTCAAGCAGCGCATCGTGCCGATCAACGTGAACTTCCGCTACCTCGGCGGCGAACTCGAGTACCTGCTCGACAACGCCGACTGCAAGGCGCTGTTCTACCACTCGTCCCTCGCCGACCGTGTGGCCGAGGTCGTGGGGCGGCTCCCGAAGCTCGTGCTCCTCGTGGAGGTCGACGACGGCCCGCCGACCGCCGATGTGCCGGGGAAGGTGCCGTACGAGGACCTCGTGGCCGCGCACGCACCCGCACCGCGGATCGAGCGCAGTCCCGACGACGTCTACATGCTCTACACCGGCGGGACCACCGGGATGCCGAAGGGTGTCATGTACCGGATGGGCGAGATCACCCGCAGTCACGCGAACAACGGTGCGGGCCAGATCGGCCTCGCGCTCGGGGATGACTGGCGCGAACTGGTGGCGGACGTCGCGCGGGCCCGGGCAGAGACGGGGCCGTACGTGTCCGTGCCGTGCTGCCCCCTGATGCACGGCACCGGCATGTGGATCGGCGCGACGATCCCCCACAGCATCGGGGCCACGGTCGTCGTCCTCACCGACCGGAAGTTCGACGCGGACGAGCTTCTCCGCGTCACGGAGCGCGAGCGCGCGAACATGGCGGTCATCGTGGGTGACGCTTTCGCCAGGCCGATAGCCGACGCACTCGATGCCGCGGCCCGCGCCGGCCGGCCGTACGACACGTCGTCACTGACGCGCATCGTGTCGTCGGGCGTCATGTGGACGATGGAAGTGAAGAACAGGATGCTCCAGCACGTCCCGCAGGCACTGCTCGTCGATGCCATGGGCAGCACGGAGGGTGCCATGGCGGTGAGCATCTCTGCGAGCGGGATGCCGGCAGAGACGGCGAAATTCGCGATGAACCCCACGACGAAGGTTTTCGATGACGACGACGTGGAGGTGCTGCCCGGGGACGGGAGGACGGGGAAGGTCGCGAACGGCGGTGTCACCCCGTTCGCCTACTTCAAGGACCCGGAGAAGTCAGCCCGCACCTTCCGTGTCATCAACGGGGTGAGGTACTCGTTCCCCGGTGACCTCGCCACGTTCGACGAGAACGGGCAGCTGGTCCTGCTCGGTCGCGGCAGCCAGGTCATCAACACCGCGGGCGAGAAGGTCTTCCCGGAGGAAGTGGAGGAGGCCGTCAAGCGGTTCGCCGGCGTGCGCGACTGCCTGGTGGTCGGGCTCCCCGATGACAAGTTCGGCCAGCGCGTGGTCGCGGTCGCCTCGCTCGAGCCTGGTGTGTCCGCCGCCGAGGCCGATGTGATCGCATTCGTGAAGACGCAGCTGTCGGGGTACAAGGCACCGAAGAGCGTGGTGTTCGTGGATGACGTGCCGCGCGCCCCGAACGGCAAGGCCGACTACCCCGGCGCGAAGAAGCTCGCCGAGGACGCCCGGTAGGGGCCGAACCGTGCAGCATCTCGACACGCAACTGGGCGGGACGCGACCGTTCGGTCTCGGTTACTGGCCGTTGCCGGAGGACGCACCGAACGTCAGCATCCCTCGCGAGGACGTGCGCATCGTCTCGCCTGACGGTGCACTGGTGCGCGGCACGCTGTGGACGCCGCCCGACGGCAAGTGGAGGACGGCGGTGATCCTCAGCCACCCGCGCGGGGACTTCACCGTGCACTACGCATGCCCGCTGCTCGCCGCCGCCGGGTACGCCGTGCTCGGGTTCGGCACCCGGTACATGAACAACGACACCGACTGCCTGCACGAGAACTGCATCGTGGACGTGAAGTCCGCCCACGACTTCATGGTCTCGCGCGGTGCGGAGGCGGTCGTGCTCCTCGGCAACTCGGGCGGCGGTTCCCTCATGGCGATGGCGAACGCCGAGCTCGGCATCGGTGACGGCTGGATCGGCATGGCCGCCCACCCCGGCGAGGGGGTGTTCATGCTCCAGGTCATTGACCCCTCGGTGGCTGACGAGTCCGACCCCTTCTCGCGGGTCCCTGAGCTGGACATGTACAACCCGGACAACGGCTGGCGCCCATGGCCCGAACCTTGTTCTTATGACCCCGGCTGGCTGGCCACGTACCGGGCGGCCCAGCGTGACCGGGTGGCCCGGCTTGATGCCGTGGCCCGGCAGTCCCTCACGGACGCCGAGGCAGCCGGGGCGGCCATGGAGGGAGTTCACAAGCGCACAAGCCCCGCTGAATGGCGGGAATTGCGGGCCCGGCGGGTGTTCGCCAGGTACATGACCATCTACAGGACCCTGGCTGACCCGGCCTATCTGGACCTCTCGATCGACCCCGACGACCGCCCGATGGGGTCACTTTTTGCTTTCCCGGACCCGTTCGAGGCCAATTACGGCCGCGGCGGCCTGGCCCGGACCATGACGGCCCGGGGGTGGCTCTCCACCTGGTCCGGCCTGTCCAGCCATGCCCGCCTGGCAGACACCATGCCCAAGGTCAAGGTGCCGACGATCCTGGTCCACCCCACGGCTGACACCGAGATCAGGGTCCGCCAGGCCCTGGAAATAGTGGCAAACGCCGGGGCGGCCGACACCACCTACGTGGAGATGAAGGGCGCCCCCCACTACCTGGAGGGGCACCGCAAACCCGCCATGGATGCGGTCATCGACTGGATGAGGGCCCGCTACCCGCTCTGACGCCCTGTCGGCCCGCCGGGGAGCCGGCACAGCGGGTCGACCCCGCCCCGGACACGGCCGGACGGCCGGTAGCGGGTGCAGGAAAGCGCCGATAGCGTCACTGTTCCGTGCGATTCGGGCCCCGGCCCGGAAAGCAAGATCGATCGTCGAGACATCACAATCGACGTCCGTGAAGGCCGGCCCAGCCGGAACCACACGGCACAACCCAGATCAAGTGCTCCGTTGGCCCCACAGCCCGCGGAGCATTTGCGTGAAGAAGCAAAACGAGAAACGCCATGGCACAAAAAGCGATCGTCGGCGAAAAGGTCGGCATGACACAGGTGTGGGGGGAGGACCAGCGCGTCATCCCCGTCACCGTGCTGCGCGTCGAGCCGGCACGAGTCGTACAGGTGAAGACCAACGACCGTGACGGGTACAACGCACTGCAGGTCACCTACGGAAGCAAGAAGGCTGAGAAGCTCACGAAGCCGGAGGCGGGTCACTTCGCCGCCGCCAACGTGGAGCCGGGCCGTCGCGTCGTCGAGCTGCGGCTCGAGTCCGTCGACGGTTTCGAGGTCGGCCAGGAGATCGGCGCGGACACCCTCGCTGCCGGCGAGAAGGTCGACGTCACCGCGATCAGCCGCGGCAAGGGTTTCGCGGGCGGCATGAAGCGCCACAACTTCAACGGCCAGGGCGCCAGCCACGGCAACCACAAGCACCACCGTGCACCGGGCTCGATCGGTTCGTGCTCGTTCCCCGGGCGCGTGTTCAAGGGTCTCCGCATGGCGGGCCACATGGGCAACGAGCAGGTCACCACGCTGAACCTCGAGGTCGTCCAGGCAGACCCGGAACGCGGTCTGCTCCTCATCAAGGGTTCGGTGCCGGGCCCGAACGGCGGCGTTGTCATCGTGCGCAACGCAGTGAAGGCGAAGTGATCAACATGGCATCAGTCGACGTCAAGAACGCAAGCGGCAAGAGCGCAGGCTCTGTCGACCTCGCGGACAGCCTCTTCGGCGTGCAGCCGAACGTGCCGGTCATGCACCAGGTCGTGACCGCACAGCTCGCGCACCGCCGTTCCGGCACGCAGAGCACCAAGACCCGCGCAGAGGTGTCGGGCGGCGGCAAGAAGCCGTTCCGCCAGAAGGGCACCGGCGGCGCGCGCCAGGGCTCGATCGTGGCCCCGCACTACTCGGGCGGCGGCATCGCGCACGGCCCGAAGCCGCGCAAGTACACCCAGCGCGTGCCGAAGAAGATGGTGCGCCTCGCGCTCGCCTCGGCACTCAGTGACCGCCGCAACGAGGGCCGCCTCGTCGTCGTCGACACGTGGGGCTTTGCCCAGCCGAGCACCAAGGACGCCGTCAAGGCGCTTGCTGCGCTCGGTCTCACCGGCAAGGTCCTCGTCGTGGTGAACGCCGCCGACGAGAACGCCGTGAAGAGCTTCCGCAACATCCCCGAGGTGCAGCTGATCGTCACGGGCGAACTGAACGCCTACGACGTGCTCTGCAACGACTGGGTCGTGTTCACCAAGGACAGCCTCCCCGCACAGAAGGATGCGTAAGCGATGAAGGATCCCCGCGACATCATCATCCAGCCCGTGGTCTCCGAGAAGAGCTACGGCCTCATCGAGCAGGACGTCTACACCTTCCAGGTGCACGTCGATGCCACGAAGCCCGAGATCCACGACGCCATCGAGGCGATCTGGGGCGTCAAGGTGCTGAAGGTGAACACCCTCAACCGCAAGGGCAAGGTCACCCGCACCCGCAACACCAACCGTCATGGCCAGCGCCCGGACACGAAGCGCGCCATCGTCACCCTCGCAGCGGGAAGCAAGATCCCGCTGTTCGAAAGCTGAGAACACCATGGCAATCCGCAAGCGCAAGCCGACCAGTGCCGGTCGCCGTTTCCAGACGGTGTCCGACTTCAGCGACATCACCAAGTCGACCCCGGAGAAGAGCCTGCTCGCACCGAAGTCGTCCAGTGGCGGCCGCAACTCGTACGGCCGCAAGACCGCCCGCCACCGCGGCGGCGGCAACAAGAACCAGTACCGCATCATCGACTTCAAGCGGGTGAAGGACGGTGTCCAGGCCAAGGTCGTCGCCATCGAGTACGACCCGAACCGCACCTGCCGCATCGCGCTCCTCCACTACCTGGACGGCACGAAGGCCTACATCCTCGCCCCGAAGGGTCTCGAGGTCGGCATGCGCGTGGAGAGCGGGCACGGCGCGGACATCAAGCCGGGCAACGCCCTGCCGCTGCGCTACATGCCCGTCGGCACCGTGGTCCACAACGTGGAGCTGCGCCCCGGCCAGGGCGGCAAGATCGGCCGTTCCGCCGGCATGGCCGTGCAGCTGGTCGCCAAGGACGGCGACTTCGCCACGCTGCGCCTTCCCTCCACCGAGATGCGCCGCGTGCTGCTCGACTGCCGCGCCACCGTCGGTGAGGTCGGCAACAGCGAGCACGAGCTCATCAAGATCGGCAAGGCCGGCCGCAACCGCTGGAAGGGCGTGCGCCCGCAGACCCGCGGTGTCGCCATGAACCCCGTGGACCACCCGCTCGGTGGTGGCGAGGGCAAGACCTCCGGTGGCCGTCCCGCGGTGTCGCCGTGGGGCAAGCCCGAGGGCCGCACCCGCAACAAGAACAAGTCATCCCAGTCGCTCATCGTTCGCCGGCGTCGTACCGGCAAGGGACGGAGGTAATCCATGTCACGCAGCCTCAAGAAGGGCCCGTTCGTCGACGAACACCTGCTCAAGAAGGTCGACGCGGCCAACGCGTCGGGCGACCGCAAGGTCATCAAGACGTGGTCGCGTCGCTCCACGATCGTGCCCGACATGGTCGGTCACACCATCGCGGTGCACGACGGCCGCAAGCACGTGCCGGTGTACGTCACGGAGGCCATGGTCGGTCACAAGCTCGGTGAGTTCTCGCCGACCCGCACCTTCAAGTACCACGCCGGACAAGAGAAGAACGCGAAGAAGTAGCCATGACCGGTCCCAAGCTCAACGAGAAGAACCGCGAGGCGGGCAGCAAGAGCGGCACGCTCGCGCGCGCCCGCTACGTCCGCATGTCCGCCTCCAAGGCGCGCGTGGTGCTCAACCTCATCCGTGACCAGGAGGTCATGCGTGCCGACGAGATCCTGAAGTTCACCGACCGCGAGGCGGCCCGAGTGATCCGCAAGGTGCTCGCCTCCGCAGTCGCCAATGCCGTGAACAACGACGAGCTCGACGCCGACGACCTGTACGTGAAGGCGTGCTACGCCGACGAGGGCCCGACGCTCAAGCGGTTCACCCCCCGCGCGCGTGGCCGCGCCGGCAGCATCATGAAGCGCACCTGCCACATCACCGTCATCCTCGACGTGCTGAGCGAGGAGCGCCAGGCCGTTCGCGACGCCAAGTCCATGGCCAGCCGCACGCCGTCCAGCAACCGCCGCGCCCGCGTCGCAGCCAGCCGCAAGCCGGCCGAGGCCGCGAAGGCGGACGAGCCCACCGCAGAGAACACCGAAGCCGCAGAGGCCGCAACGACCGAAGAGAGCGAGAGCTAATGGGTCAGAAGATCAATCCGTACGGCTTCCGCCTGGGTGTCACCACCGACTGGAAGAGCCGCTGGTTCAGCGAGCGCGAGTACAAGGACTACCTCACCGAGGACTGGAAGATCCGCGAGTACCTCATGACCACGCTCGAGGACGCGGCCGTCAGCCGCGTCGAGGTCGAGCGCACCCGTGACAAGCTCCGCATCGACGTGCACACCGCGCGTCCCGGCATCGTGATCGGCCGAAAGGGCGCCAAGGCAGACGAGCTGCGCGCCGGTCTGGCCCGCATCACCGGCAACAACCGGCTGCAGCTGAACATCGTGGAGATCAAGCAGGCCGAGCTCGACGCCGCGCTCATCGCGCAGGGCGTGGCAGACCAGCTGGTGAACCGCATCGCGTTCCGCCGTGCCATGAAGCGTGCAGTGCAGAACGCGCAGAAGTTCGGCGCACTCGGCATCCGCGTGCAGTGCTCGGGCCGTCTCGGCGGCGCCGAGATGAGCCGCACCGAGTGGTACCGCGAGGGCCGCGTGCCGCTGCACACCCTCCGTGCGGACATCGACTACGGGTTCCGCGAGGCACGCACCGGGTCGGGCCGCGTCGGCGTGAAGGTGTGGCTGTACAAGGGCGACATCGTCCCGTACAAGACCCAGACCCAGGACAAGATCTCCCGCGAGGCCGCCATGGCCGCCGGCGAGACGTCCGGCCAGGCGGCCGTGGAGCAGCCGGCACAGGCACGCAAGGTCGTGTCCTCCGCCGGCCCGCGTGTTGCCGAGCCGACCGAAGAGGTCGCGCCCCTCGTGAAGGAGGCAGACCCGGAGTTCGAGCGCCTGCTCGAGGAGGAGGAGGCCATCGAGCGCCGCCTCCATGACTCCCACGAGACACCGAAGCTTCGGGGAGAGGACTGACCATGTTGATGCCCAGGAAGGTGAAGCACCGCAAGCAGCAGCGCGGCCGCATGAACGGGATGGCCAAGGGCGGGAGCGACCTCGCGTTCGGCGAGTACGGCATCCAGGCTCTCGAGCCGGGCTGGCTGACCGCCCGCCAGATCGAGGCCGCACGTATCGCCATGACCCGCCACATCAAGCGCGGCGGCAAGGTGTGGATCAACGTGT